>JARGFW010000217.1 GCA_029211085.1 Deferrisomatales bacterium
CTGCGAGCTCCCGTTGGGGGAGCGGCATCACCATGCCCGACGGGAACCGCTCCAGGGACACCGGGTGGTCCTGGAACGGCGTGGTCAGGTCGGTCTGGCTGGGGTGGCGGGTGTAGCGGGCGTCGGTGAACAGGCTCAGGTCCGTCAGCCCGAACGTCTCCACCACCTGCCGCTTGCGCGCCATGGCCGCCAGGGTCCCGGGCTCCTGCACCTTCGCCAGCGCCAGCAGCGCCAGCAGGGTCAGCCCCAGGGAACCGGCAACCAGGCCGAACCAGGTGGACCCCCGCGCGGGTCGCCGCGGTTCAGGCTCGCGGACACGTTGCATCATCCGCTCGCCGTCGGGGGGGCCAGAACCGGGGAGGCGTCCCCGTCAAGGGCTCCCTCCCCCGCCTCCGCCCCCTGTTTGCGTTCGAAGTGCCACTTCCAGATCTCGTAGATCCCCGGGTAGACCAGCAGTTCCAGCAGGAACGAGGTGAAGATGCCGCCGATCATCGGCGCGGCGATGCGCTTCATCACGTCCGAGCCGGCGCCGCTGGCCCACATGATCGGCACCAGCCCCAGGAAGGTCGTGGCCACGGTCATGAACTTGGGCCGGATGCGCCGGGCCGCGCCGTCCACGATGGCGTCCCGCAGCTCCTCCAGGGTGCCGAGCCGCCCCTCCTCCCGGGCCTTTTTGTAGGACAGGTCCAGGTACAGCAGCATGAAGATGCCGGTTTCGGCATCCACCCCGAGGAGCGCGATCAGCCCCACCCAAACCCCCACGCTCAGATGGTAGCCCAGCAGGTACAACAGCCACACCGCGCCGATGGCGGAGAACGGCACCGCCAGGATGACGATCCCGGTCTTCACCAGGGAGCGGGTGTTCAGGTACAGCAGCAGCAGGATCAGGAACAGGGTGATCGGCACCACCACCCCCAGCCGCGCCCGCACCCGGGCCATGGCCTCGTACTGGCCGCTCCAGGTCATGGCGTAGCCCGGGGGCAGCTTCACGTGCTCCCGCAGCAGCTCGTCGGCGGCGGCGATGAAGCTCGCGGGGTCCCGGTCGGCCAGGTCCACGTACACGTAGCCGGTGAGCAGCCCGTCCTCGTCCCGGATCATGCCGGGCCCGCTGGCCACCCGGATCTCGGCCAGCTGGGACAGGGGGATCTGGCGCGCGCCCCCCGACGCCGGCACCAGCACCCGCCCCAGGCTGCCCAGGTCGGAACGGAAGTCGCGCATGTAGCGCACGTTCACCGGGTAGCGCTCGCGCCCCTCCACGGTGGTGGTCACGTTCTCGCCGCCCACCGCGCTTTGCACCACCCGCTGGGCCGCCTCGATGCTCAGCCCGTAGCGGGCCAGGGCGTCCCGGTTCCAGGCGATATCCAGGAAGTAGCCGCCCCCGGTGCGCTCGGCGAACACGCTGCGGGCGCCGGGCACCGCGGGAAGGACCGCCTCCACCTTGGTGCCGATCCTCTCGATCTCGGCCACGTCGTCGCCGTGGATCTTCAGCCCGACGGGGGTGCGCATGCCGGTGGTGAGCATGTCGATGCGGCCCTTGATCGGCATGGTCCAGGAGTTGGACAGGCCGGGGATGTCCAGGGCTTCGTCCAGCTCGTCGATCAGCTCCGCGGTGGAGATGTGGTCCGGGGTGAAGCGCCGCAGCACCGCCGCCGCCCACTCCGGGGCCCAGTCCGAGTACCAGGTGGGCACCCGGCGCCACTCGCTCTTGGGCTTCAGGGTGATCACCGTCTCCAGCATCGAGAGCGGCGCCGGGTCGGTGGAGGTGTCGGCGCGGCCGGCCTTGCCCAGCACCCGGTCCACCTCGGGGAACTGCTTGATGATGCGGTCGGTCACCTGCAGCAGGCGCTCCGCCTCGGCGATGGAGATCCCCGGCATGGTCACCGGCATGTACAAGAGCGAGCCCTCGTCCAGGGGCGGCATGAACTCGGTGCCCAGCTTCTTGAACACCGGCACGGTGGCGGCCATGGCCACCACCACCGCGGCGATCACCGCCCACTTCCAGTGCAGGGACCAGCGCACCACCGGCTCGTAGGTACGCACCAGCAGGCGGCTCACCGGGTGGCCGGACTCCTGGTGGATGCGGCCCACCAGCACCGTGTTGGCGAACCGGGCCAGCCAGCGGGGCTGGAACGAGAACGAGCGCACCTGGGTCAGCAGCACCCGCAGGGCCGGGTCCAGGGTGATCGCCAGCACCGCGGCGACGATCATGGAGAGGTTCTTGGTGTAGGCCAGGGGCTTGAACAGGCGCCCCTCCTGGGCCTCCAGGGCCAGCACCGGCAGGAACGCCACCGCGATCACCAGCAGGCTGAAGAAGCTCGCCCCCGCCACCTCCTTGATGGCCCCCACCACCACGTCCCGGTAGTGGCCGACGCGCCCGCCCCTCTCCCACTCCTCCAGCTTCTTGTGGGTCTGCTCCACCACCACGATGGAGGCGTCCACCATCGCCCCGATGGCGATGGCGATGCCCCCCAGGGACATGATGTTGGCCGAAACCCCCAGCATGCGGAACGGGATGAACGAGATCAGCACCGCCACCGGGATGGTGATCACCGGGATCAAGGCACTGGGCACGTGCCACAGGAACAGGAACACCACCAGGGAGACGGTGAGGATCACCTCCAGCAGGGTGCTGCGCAGGGTGTCGATGGCCCGCTCGATCAGGTCGGAGCGGTCGTAGATCGGCACGACCTCGACGCCCTCGGGCAGGCCCGGGGCGATCTCGGCGAGCTTGGCCTTCACCCGCCCGATCACGTCCAGGGCGTTCTGCCCCTGGCGCATCACCACGATGCCCGAGACCACGTCCCCCTCCCCGTCCAGGTCCGCCACCCCCCGGCGCAGGGCCGGGCCCATCACCACCTGGCCCACGTCGCGCACCCGGATCGGGGTGCCGCTCTCGCTGGCCCGCAGCACGATGTCGCCGAAATCCTCCAGGGTCTGGGCGTAGCCCCGGCCGCGCACCATGTACTCGGTGCCGCCGAACTCCACCAGACGGCCACCCACCTCGGCGTTGCCCGCGCGCACCGCCTCCACCACCTCGGAGATGGGAATGCCGTAGGACTGCAGCCGGTTGGGGTCCAGGTTCACCTGGTACTGGCGGCCGAAGCCGCCGATCGGCGCCACCTCGGCCACCCCGGGCACCGCCTTCAGGTAGTAGCGCAGGTACCAGTCCTGGTAGCTGCGCAGGTCTGCCAGGCTGTGCTTTCCGGAGCGGTCGGTGAGCACGTACTGGTAGATCCAGCCCACCCCGGTGGCGTCGGGGCCGAGCTCGGTCTTCACCCCGTCGGGCAGCTGGGGCAGCACACCGGAGAGGTACTCCAGGGTGCGGGACCGGGCCCAGTAGAGGTCGGTGCCGTCCTCGAAGATGACGTAGACGAAGGAGTAGCCGAAGTCCGAGAAGCCGCGCACCGCCTTGACGTTGGGGGCGCCCACCAGGGCGGCGACGATGGGGTAGGTGACCTGGGCCTCGACGATGTCGGGGCTGCGGTCCCAGCGGGAGTACACGATCACCTGGGTGTCGCTCAGGTCGGGGATCGCGTCCAGGGGGGTGTGCTGCAGGGACCACCAGCCCCCGAACGCGGCGGCCGCCACCAGCAGGAAGACGACCAGCCGGTTGCGGACCGAGAACTCGACGACCCTATCGATCATGCCCGCTCATGCCGCCTTCGCCCGGCATCGCCGAATGCTGCATCCCGGGCATCGGGGCGTTGTGCTTCATCCCCGGCATCGCCCTGTCCCCCGGCATCGCCGAATGGTCCATGCCGGCAGGCATCGGTTTGCCGTGGTCCATGCCGGGCATCTGACCCGCGCCCTCCCCGCCGTGGGTCATCGGCGGGGCCTGGGGGGCCGCACCCAGCACGTGGGCGTCGGGGGCGGCCTCGAACTCCGCCGCGCAGCGCTCGGAGCAGAAGTACCAGGTGCGCCCCTCGTGGGTTCGCTGGCGCCCCGCCGCCCGGGCCAGGTCCTGGTCGATGTCCATGTCGCAGATCACGCACCGGTCGGGGGTGCCGCGGGTGTCCAGGGCCGAGAGCCGCATGCGGCTCTCCGAGTCGAGCAGGAAGTTCCCCGAGGTCACCACCCGCTCGCCCTCCATCAGCCCGGAGCGGATCTCCACCTTGCCCCCGTACTGCCAACCGGTGCGCACCTTGCGGGGCTCGAACACCCCGGGCCCGGTCTCCACGAACACCAGCTTGCGGGTGCCGGAGTCCAGCACCGCCTCCTCGGGCACCACGATCGCCGGGTCCAGCTCCACCGGCAGTTCCACGTCCACGAACATATCGGGCCGCAGCACGTACTCCGGGTTGTCCGCCTCCAGCCGGATCTTCAGGGTGCGGGTGACGCCGTCGAACAGGGGCAGCACCTCGCTCACCACCGCCACGAACGCGTGGCCGGAGGCCGGCACCGTGACGCGGACCTCGGTGCCGGGGGTCAGGAACGCCTCGTCGCCCTCGAACGCGTCGGCCTGGATCCACACCCGCGACAGGTCGGCGATGCGGTAGATGGTGTCCCCCAGGTTGAACCACTGGCCCAAGGCGATGTTGCGGGCGAGGATGAACCCTTTGGTCGGGGCGCGCAGCTCGATCAGCGCCTCCACCTCCCCGGTCTCGTGCAGTCTCTCGAACTGCTCCAGGGGCATGCCCAGATTCATAAGGGTCTGCTGGGCCAGCAGTAGATTCTTCTCGTAGGCCGCGATCTGGCCGCCCCCCTGCATGTTGTCGTGGCGGTTGCGGCCGGTCTCCAGCAAGCGCTGGTAGGTGTTGTAGGTGTGGATGTAGGTGTACTGGGGGGTGTAGACGTCCGGGGCGTAGTAGGCTCCCAGCACCTCGGCCTTCTCCACCAGGCTGCCGGTGGTGGCTGGGCTGAGCTCCTTCACCCAGCCCCGGCTCACCGCGGAGATCGCGAACTCCCGGGTCTCGTCCACCGCCACCCGCCCCACCAGCCGCAGGGTGTGGTGCAGGGTGTCGCTTTTCACCTCCTCCAGGGTCACCCCGATCAACTGCTGGCGGTCGGGGCGCACGGTGACGCTGCCAGGGGAGCGGCGCACCGGGTCCTCCGGCCCGGCGTCGGCGTACACCGGCTCCAGAGCCATGCCGCAGGGGGCGATGCCCGGTTCCGGGGAGTGGAACGCCGGGTTCATGGGGTCCACGTAGTAGAGGATCTGCCGTTCCCCGTCCCCGGACGAGCGGGGCCCGGCCAGGTAGCCGGCGGCGAACGCGAGGGGGAGCAGGACGAGGAGGGGCCAGAGCGTGGGTCGTCGCATGGGCGTCCGTGCGGTTTGGGGTCTGGGGAAAGACCTCAGTCTGGGGCCATGGTACGCCAACCGAGGCCCCCCGGCAAAACCACAGCCCGGGGAGTAGGCGCAAAAAAGGTGCCAGGGAGGCCGTTTCCGGCGCTCCGCCGGCACCATGTTGGTGTGCGCAAAGGGCCGGGGGGAGGGTGCCTCCCCCCGGCCGTGGTGTTGCCGCTGTTAGTACTGGACTCCCTGGTTGAACGTTCTCGCCGGGGCGTTGACATTCGCCAGCACGTTGTAGGGCCGCATCATCTCGTTGTCCTCATGGTCGATGATGTGGCAGTGCCATACGTAGCCGTGCCCGTCATCCGGGCCGAACTCATAGGCGGACGCCGCAACATCGGGTGCCGTCCCCGGCGGAACCGCCGTTGGGGCGTAGCGGATCAAGATGCGCAGGATCTCTCCCGGGTAGGAGATGGCGGTGTCCTTCCAGCCCTGCTCCGCCGGGGAAGGCGGGACCACCGGGCCAAGCAGGAACGGGGTCGGGTCCGGATTGCCGCCGAGTACGCATCCAGCTCCGTTGTATGCGAGATCATTGACGGGCAGCTGGGCCGTGAGCCCGAGGCCGCAGTTGTAGTCCAGCGGCGGTCCGGCGCCCGGGTCATATCCGAGCACCGGAAGCCCTGTGACAGGATCCGGGTGTGCGGGGAAACTGTTGTCGTAGGCGGCGTTGTAGGCCACGCCGTCAAACGGCTGCCGGTTCACGATCTGGAACGCCACCAAGTGCGGGTGGATCGGGTGGGCGTCGGCGCTGAAGTTGATGATTTCCCAGATCTCGGTCTCGCCCTCCACCGGCAGCTCGGAGTAGTAGCTGGTGTTCCAGCGGGTAGTGACCGGGTCGAAGTCGGCCCGAGGGCCGATGGCGCCTCCAAGATTGCCCTCTCCCCCGTACTTGGTGTTGTTCATCAGCAGTTCGAGGGGAGCCCCAGTGATCGGGTCCATCGCCTCGTTCAGGGTGAGGCGACGGGTCTTGTGCACAGGGACCAGGGGGGCGCCGGCGACCGGGTCCACCAGGCGAACGATGGGAGTGGTGCGCACCGCTCCAACCTTCTGCGGGTTGTAGCTCAGGTCCGCCGCCGGAGCCGGCAGGTTGACGCGGAACTGCATGATGGTGCCGTCCTGGACGGGAATCACCGCCCCGCCGAACGGGTAGGGAATTGCTGCGGTGTTGGTCATCACGATCTGGGTCCCTGCATAACCGGCGAAGTCGACGATCACCTCGTACCGCTCGCCGGGCATGATGGTGAGATTTGAACCCTTCTGATTATTGTTGGAGTTCAAAGCCACCGGTAAGTCGAGATAGCCCTGGTCGTTGGCGATGACCCACATTTTCGGATTCTTCACCTTCTTCCCGCCGTTTTCGACCTGTAGTCGGATTTCATAGGCCCGCGCGTTGGAGCCGTTGATGAACAGCAGGCGGTATCGCTTCGGCGCCACATCCAGGAACGGCCACACCTTGCCGTTGACGGCGATGGTGTCGCCCACGAACTCGGGGACCCAGTAGGGGTGGGTGTCGGTGGTGCCGAACCCGGATCCCCAGCTGTCGAAGTACAGCTCGCCGTCGGTGTCGAAGGCGCGGTCCTGGAGGACCACGGGGATCAGCAGCTCGTCGCTGCCCGGCGCCACGTCGGTGGTGCCGTTGCCGTTGGTATCGAGGCCCAGGGGCAACAGGCCGGCCGCCAGGTTCCCGCCCTGGTTGAGTGGGCCCGCATCCGAATCGGTAATCATGTACGCCCCGGCGATGCCGGCGTACACGTTCAGGCGGGTGGCGCCGAGCACGTGGTCATGGAACCAGATCGGCGCGGCCTCCTGGGTGTTGGTGTAGGTGTAGACGGCGTTGCCGCTGCCCACCTGATTGAAGCCGTCGAAGGAGTAGTAGCCGTGGCCATAGAGACCGCTTTCGGTCCACCACGCGTCCGGGCCGCCGTCCAGCACAGCCGGGATCTCGCCACCGTGCAGGTGGGGGGTGGCCGGGATCGGGCCGAAGTAGTTGCCCGCGCAGATGCCCAGGGGCAGCGCCCCCGGAACCGCGTTGTGGGCGCACATATTCTCCTCCGGCGGGAAAAGAAGGCTAGTAGCAACCCCGCTGAGAGGGGAGTAATCCATCGGAGAGAGGACAGTAGTACCATCGGCCGCCAGGGTGGCTGTGTTGGTCCCGGTGGGGGGGTACGGTGCCACGGTGGTGTCACCCGTTGACAGCGGGTCCGCCCACATCAGGGTCAGGTCGGTGGAGTACTTGTAGGCCAGCACGTTGGTCAGGCTCGAGTCCCCCAGGCGGTTCTGGTAGGTGACCCGGGTGGGTACGCCGCGCTGGGCCACCACCACCGGGCCGATGTAGGAGTCCGGAACCGCGGTGAGCTTGGTGTCGGGGCAAGCCCCCTCCCGGTAACCCCACACGCTGGTCAATAGGTCGGCGGTGGGGTTCACCGGAGTCCCTGCGGGCAGCACGGAGGTGGTGAACTCACACATGCTCAGGGTGATGTCCTGCCGCACGCCGTTGGGCTGGGTGGCATCGGGCACCTCGGTCCCCAGCGCCACCGGGATGCCGGCCGGCGCCATCCCCAGGGCGGGAACGTACAATACCGGCAGGGGTTGCGCGAACTGAGGCACCAGTGCGCCGTCCAACTTCACCTGCGGCGTCGCGACCTGTGCCCAGGCAGGCGCCCCGACGCCCAGCGCCAGCGCGACCCCCAGGGCCGTGAACAACGTTCTTCTTCCTCTCATCTCCCTCTCCTTTCCTCTCTGTGTGGTCGCCTGCACCTCCTCGTCCAGGCGACCACGGTATACAGAAACGGTCTTGAAACAGTCGACGTTGCCACGTGCCCCATTTCACGTTCCCCGGGCCCGCGATGGGAAAGGTAACCCCTTCCTGAAGACGACCTTGCCTGACGGGGGATCCCCCCTCTCGGGCATCGGCGCCGGTACAACGCCACACGTCCGACCTGGAACTACTACGAGTTGAGTCTAGAATACGACGGGAACTCGGCCAATGGGGGTAACCCTGTATTCTGGCAGTAGGGTTCCCCGTATTTCCGGCATGCTTCCGCGTCGCGGCCACCCGCATTGCGGCCGCGGCGGCCGGGGCGGCCCGGATCTTCCGGGTCGGGCTCGCATCTTGACCCCCGAAACCACAAGCAAGAGCCGCACCGAGTCCTGACAGGAAAACCGCAAGCATCGGGTATCTTTCAGACAATCGGTCTTTCCCAACGGCCGGCCACCGAGCGGGACCGGGGCCCATGTGAAAAGATTTTCTAGATTGGGGCAGAAAATTCATCGGCCCGAGCCCGCGCGCCGGAGGTGCGAAGCCGCCCCTTGCCGGCCCTGTTCCCGGGGTGATCCTGGGGTGATTCTGTTGGCAACAAATAGAATTGTCCGGTTCTGTAGCAAATGAATTGTCCGCTTTG
>JARGFW010000218.1 GCA_029211085.1 Deferrisomatales bacterium
TCCGGCCGAACCGGCCCTGGACGCCCTGTTGGCAACGACCGAGCCGTGCTGGCTCGCGCGCCACGACGCCGACGGCGACAAGGTGGCCGACGATGTGGACCAGTGTCCGGCCACCCCCGACACCGCCCGGGTCGATGCGGCGGGCTGCCCCCTGGACGGTGACGGGGACGGAGTCGCGGACTACCAGGACCAGTGCGCCGACACCCCCGAGGGGGTGGCGGTGCAGCCCGACGGCTGCCCGCCGGACGGTGACGGCGACGGGGTGGCGGACTATAAGGACGGTTGTGCAGAAACGCCCGCCGCAGCCAAGGTGGGGGAAGACGGCTGCCCCCTGGACGGGGACGGGGACGGAGTCGCGGACTACCAGGACCAGTGCGCGGACACGCCGTCGGGGGTGGCGGTGCAGTCCGACGGCTGCCCGCCGGACGGTGACGGCGACGGGGTGCCCGACCATAAGGACAGTTGTGCAGAAACGCCCGCCGCAGCCAAGGTGGGGGAAGACGGCTGCCCCCTGGACGGGGACGGGGACGGCGTCGCGGACCACCAGGACCAGTGCGCGGACACCCCCGAGGGGGTAGCGGTGCAGCCCGACGGCTGTCCGCCGGACGGTGACGGGGACGGGGTGGCCGACCACCGGGACGACTGTCCCGAGACTTCGAGTGGTGTGGTGGTGGGGGAAGACGGCTGCCCCCAGGATGGAGACGGAGACGGCGTGTTCGACGAGCGGGATGCCTGCCGGGAGACTCCGGCCGGCATCCCCGTGGACCGCGATGGCTGCGGCCCGGACGAACGCCCCGCGGCGACGGAAGAGGCAACGGCGGACGAGACCACGGCGCCCGCCGCACCTGCTTCGAACCAGTAACCCCGTGGCCTGGAGAGGCAGCCGATGACGGTCGAGGAGATCCGCACCCTGTATGAGTACAACTGCTGGGCCAACGACCAGGTGCTGGCGGCAGCCTCCCAGGTGGACGACGCGGCGTTCGCCGCCGCGGACGCGGTGAGCCACGGTAGCCTGCGCGGCATCCTGGTGCACACCCTGGCCGTGGAGTGGTTGTGGCGGCAACGGTGCCACAAGGGGACCTCGCCGCCCCAGTACATCCCCGGGGAGAGCTTCCACCAGGTCGAGTCGGTACGGGTGGCCTGGCTCGAGGAGGCTCGGGCCATGCGCCGCTACCTGGACCACCTGACCGATGCCGGGCTCAACGACACCGTGTGCTACGCCACCCGCCGCGGCGAGAACTGCGACCGGGTGTTGTGGCAGTTGCTGGTGCACCTGGTGAACCACGGGACCCAGCACCGGGCGGAGGCGGGCACGTGCCTCGCCCGGCTGGGGCACGGCCCCGGGGATCTCGACTTCGTGCTATGGTTGGGGCGCGGCCGGCCGGCGGGGCTGGGAAGCGATGTTGCCTGACCCCCGCATCGCCCGGTTTCTCTCGGCCCGGGCGTTCGGCGTGGTGGGTGCCTCTGCCGACCGGGCCAAGTACGGCAACAAGGTGCTGCGCTGCTACCTCCAGCACGGCCGCCGCGCCATCCCGGTCAACCCCCGAGCCGCCAGCGTCGAAGGGGTGGCCTGCGTCCCCAGCGTGGCGGACCTGCCCGAGGAGGTGACCAGCCTCTCCATCATCACCCCGCCGGCGATCAGTGAACGGGTGGTGACCGCGGCGCTGGCCCGGGGTATCCGCAACCTGTGGCTGCAGCCTGGAGCCGAGAGCCCGGCAGCCGTCGCCGCCTGTGAGGCGGCCCGGGACAACTGCATCGCCGACGGCAGTTGCCTGCTGGTGGTCCTGGGCTACCGGGACGACTGGGCGCCGTAGTTTCTCGCCTGGTGCAGTAGCCTCCGCCGGCACAGCACCGGAAACGGCATTCCTACCCGGTCATCCCGCCCTCGAGGCTTTCCTTCTTCGGCTGGGTTGCACGCCCACGGTTGAACGGTTTGGATGTGCAGGCGCCGGATGGGTTGGTATGCTGGCCCGGTAGCCAGTCGCGTGGGGCCTGCCGCGTGTGGTTTGCCATGGGGTGAAGGGTTCCCGTAGGAGGTGCCGAACCAGCATGGGCAGAACGTTGACCCGACAGGAGCGCGAGCGCCTCGAGGGGCGGGTTGCCGAGGCAGAGGCTCACACGGGCACCCAACTCGTGGTCGCGGTGATCGACCGGTGCGACACCTACCCCGAGCTGCCCTGGAAGGCCTTCGCCCTGGGCGTGGTCGCGGCGAGCCTGGCCGGCTGGGCGGCGCGGGTGGCCCTGGCACCGGGAGCGCTCGCCCCTGGTGAGGTACTGGCCGGGACCGTGGCAGTCCTCGCCGCCGGTGCTGCCGCAGCACTGTTGAGTGTCTTCCTGCCGGCGTTCGCCCGGCTGTTCCTCGACGCCCAGCGCGCCGAACTGGAGACCCGGCAGTACGCGGAGTCCCTGTTCCTCTCCCGTGAGTTGTTCGCCACGACCCGCCGCAACGGCGTGCTGTTGCTGGTGGGGATGTTCGAACGCCAGGTGGTCGTGCTCCCGGACCGGGGCCTGGTCGAACGGTTGGAGCCGGGGGTGTTCGAGGGTGTCGTCCGGGGGATGACGCCGTTGCTCGGGTCGGGTCGGGTGGCCCGCGCGCTGGAGGTCGGACTCGACGGGCTGGTTGCGGTGCTAAACGAGACCGCCCTGCCCGGTGCAGCGGAGAATGAACTCCCCGACGCGATCATCGAGGAGCGGGGGGACCCATGAGGCGCTGGCTCTCCGGTGTCCTCGTCCTTTTCGTGCTCGTGGGGTGCGGGTCGTCGGCGTCGAGCGCGGAGATCCCCTATCTGACCGGAAGGGTCACCGATAACGCCGAGATCCTCGGCGCGGAGACCCGCAGCCGGCTGACGGAGCGTCTCGCAGACCACGAGGCCCGTACCGGAGCGCAGGTCGCCGTGCTCACAGTGGCGACCCTGAACGGGGGGAGCATCGAGCCGTTCGCCGCGGAGGTGTTCCAGGCCTGGGGGCTCGGGCAGCGCGGCGCAGACAACGGGGTGCTCATGGTCGTGGTCCCCAACGACCGGCGGATGCGCATCGAAGTGGGCTACGGCCTCGAGGCTACCCTGACGGACCTTCTCGCAGGGCGCATCATCCGCGACGTGATGACCCCGCGCTTCCGGGCCGGGGACTACGACGGTGGGGTGGAGGCCGGGGTCGACGCCATACTCAGGGTGCTGCAGGGAGGCGGCCTGCCGGAGGTGCCGGCGGGGGAAGCCTCTGCGCGCGCGGATCCGTCGTCGCGCCCGTTCTTCGAGGGTTCCGACCTGTCCCTGCCCGAGCGCATCCTGATCGGGGCGTTCGTCTTCGGCATCATCGGACTGTTCACCGTGATCGGGATTCTCACTCCGGGGGTGGGCTGGTTTCTCTACCTGTTCCTGATCCCCTTTTGGGCCATGTTCCCCGTCATCGTCGTCGGCACCCACGGCGCGCTCTATCTGCTCGGCACCTACCTGGTCGGGTTCCCGGTAGTCAAGCTCGTGATGCCGCGCACGCCTTGGTACGAGAAGGCTCGCCAGGCGCTGCGCACCCGGGGAGGGGCCAGCATCGGCGGCTTCACCGTCAAGACCTCCGGTTCCGGGAGGTCGTGGAGTTCCGGCGGTTCGAGCCGTTCCCGTTCCTTCGGGGGCGGCGGGTTCTCGGGGGGAGGGGGCAGCTCCGGAGGGGGCGGCGCGTCCGGAGGATGGTAGAGATCTGTCTCTGGCATGGTCTCTTCGGTGTCGCCCGATTGGCAACTTGGATAGATGACGCGTGCGGCGTCTCCCCGCGGTCCCGGGGCGCCTGACCCGACCCGTTGTGCACCCTCGAATCGTCCACTCTCGGAGGATCCTCCCGATGTCTGACGATCTGCTGACCAAAGCCCGCCGCTACCGCTGGCTCATCTTCTGGGTGCTGGCCTTGGGCTACGTGCTGGTCTACTTCCACCGTTTGTGCCCGGCGGTGGTGGCGGTGGACATGATGCGCGATCTGGAGGCCGGCGGGGTGCTGGTGGGCCTACTGGGATCCGCCTACTTCTACCCCTACGCGATCATGCAGCTGCCGGCCGGACTGCTCTCCGACTCCTGGGGCCCCCGGAGGACGGTGACGGTGTTCTTCCTGGTGGCGGTGGTCGGTTCCGCCCTGCTGGCGACGGCCCACTCGGTGGGCTGGGCCATCACCGGCCGGGTGCTGGTGGGGTTCGGGGTGTCCATGCTGTTCGTGCCCACCATGAAGGTGCTCGCCGAGTGGTTTCGCCCCACCGAGTTCGCCACCATGACGGGTATCCTCATGGCGATGGGGGGGCTGGGGTCCCTGGCTGCCGCGACCCCCCTGGCGGCGATGGCGGCGTGGGTCGGCTGGCGCGCGTCGTTCGGCCTGGTGGGGGTGGCTACGCTGGGACTCGCGGTGGCGGTGTGGCTGCTGGTGCGGGACCGACCCGCGGACCTGGGCTGGCCTTCCCCGGCGGCGGCGGGCGACGACCCGCAGCGGGAGGCCCCGCCGGCGATCCCCCTGGGGGCGGGAGTGAAGAGGGTCGTGTCCGACCCCTGGTTCTGGGTGCTCGCCGTGTGGTTCTTTTTTGACTGCGCCGTGTTCTTCACCTTCGGCGGGCTGTGGGGTGGCCCCTATCTGATGCAAGTGTACGGAATGACCCGACAACAGGCGGGCCATGTCCTGTCGATGCTCGCGGTAGGCATGGTGGTCGGCAGCCCCGCGGTGAGCTCCGCCTCCAACCGCGTGTTTCGGGCCCGCAAGCCGGTGATGGTGTCGTGTGCGGCCCTCACCCTGGGAATCACCGGCGTTCTCGCCCTGTTCACCGACACCCTGCCGGTGCCGGCTCTGTACGCGGTGTGCCTGGGGCTGGGTATCTTCTCCAGCGCGGTCGTGGTGGTGGGCTTCACCATGGCCAAGGAGTTGTTTCCCGTGCGCATGGCGGGAACGGCGACGGGTCTGGTGAACCTGTTTCCGTTCGCCGGGGGTGCCGTGTTCCAGCCGATACTGGGTTCGGTGCTGGAGCACTACGGCCGGGTGGAGGGGGCGTTCACCGTGACGGGCTACCGGGCGGCGTTCACGGTGTTGGCGGGCTGCGCCCTGGTGACCCTGGTGGCCAGCGCGTTCCTCAAGGAGACCCTGGCCACCTCCCGGGCGTGACGCGCCGAGGGGAAATCCCTGGTTTGCGCAGTTGCGGGCCTCGCCAGGGGAACGCAGTGGCCAGAATGGGTCGCCGCCGTATCGCGGCCGTTCCGTAGCTCCAAGAGCACGACACTGCGCCGCTCCCGAACAGGCAAATAATTCCTCTGTAGAGATTTCCAAACTGTGCGCCGGTCGGAGAACCGTTCGATCGTTGGCGATGGTATTGACACGCAGGTTCGTAGGACCCTATACAAAATGCCAAAAAATCGAGATTTCCCGGTCGCCTCCTGCCGGAAGATCCCCTCTCCCGCGGCGCCTCACGAGTCTCCTGCCTTCCTAAAGTAATTTCAAATTTGGTACGAAATAAATACGTACACCCAGACTTCCTGGTAGCCCCCGAGGCGGTCCCGGCCCCTGGTTCCTCGTATTGAGCAGGCCATCCAACGCAGGTCGCTGTTGGTGGCGATCTCCGCCCCGGGGAACCGACGCAAGCGCGCCGCGGGCGGGGCGACAGGGGGCGCTCGGTTCCTCCCATCCACCGCCGGGAGCGGGAGCGAGACGGAGACCCACGCGCCCGCGGAGATCGTCCGCTCACAAGAATTGGAGACTCGAGAGGGAACTGATGATCAAGAAGATCCGGGCCGAGAACCTCGACGTCGGAATGTTCGTGACGGACTTCAACACCCCGTGGCTGAACCACTCGTTCGTGGGCAATCGCATGGCCATCCGGACGGTACGGGACATCGCGAACGTCTTGAAGCAGGGCATCGTCGAGGTCTACATCGACACGGAGAAGGGCAAGGACAGTCTCAAGGCCATCACGGTCGATGCGGCCGACGCGGCGCTGCACGGACGCCTGCGGGAGGAGTTCGTGGCAGCGCCGCGCCCGGGTGGAGATCCGCAAGGCGAGACCCCCTTTGAAGAGGAGCTGCGCAGGGCCCGGGAGATCTATGAAGACGCCAAGGAGGTTGTTCGCAACGTCTTCGAGACCGTTCGCCGGGGAGGAGTCATCGACGGCGAACGCCCCCGCGCGACCGTGACGAAGATGATCGACTCGATCTTCTGCAACCGGGACGCGCTGTTGACCTTGGTGCGCGTCAAGAGCTTCGATGAGTACACGCTGTGCCACTGCCTGAACGTGGCTGTCTTGTCTCTACACCTGGGCGCGGGTCTGGGCATCCTTCAGGAGGAACTCGTGCGCCTGGGTACCGGTGCCATCCTCCACGATATCGGGAAGGTCCGCTTGCCCGCGGAGCTGGTGCGAAAGGGCGGGAACCTGAGTCGTCGGGAGGTTGCGCTGGTCCAACGTCATGCCGCGCAGGGAGCGGACATTCTGTTCCAGTGTCCTTCCCTGTCCCCCGACACCGTGCTGGTGGCTTTGAATCACCACGAGCGCTATGACGGCAGCGGCTATCCCAGAGGCCTGGCAAATCTGCAGATCGGGAAGTTCAGCCTCATCGTGGCCATCGCGGACGTCTACGATGCCATGACGTCCAGTCGCACGTACCAGGAACGGATGTCGCCGACCCTCGCCCTGAGCAGGATTTTCGAGTGGGCCGGATCCTACCTGCACCCGATCTACGCGAAGCAGTTCATCCGTTGCCTGGGGATCTACCCGATCGGATCGGTCGTTGCCCTGGACACGGGCGAGGTGGGCGTGGTGTTGCACGAGAACCGGGAGCAGTCCCTGCACCCACAGGTTCGCCTGTGCCGGGCCAGAGACGGCAGGGCCCTTCCGGAACCCATCGACGTCGACCTCCTGGATCCCGACCCGTCGGGGCGCAAGGTGTACGCGCGAACGATCCAGAAGGTGTTGCCTTCGCGCACGGCCGGTGTCGATGTGGACGCGATTCTGTCCTCCAGGCCCAACCCGGGGGGTGCGGGGCCGGTGACCGCGATCCTTTAGCCGGCACGGGGGGAGAGCATGCGCGTGCGGTTCTTGGGGGGCGTGCGCCGGGCGGGGGGGTTCCGCGATGGCCTCAAGCGGTCGTGGGACCGCCCAGAATCGCCACCCCCTGGCGTTGGCCGAGTCCACCGTTGGCGTGCAGGGCTGCCAGGGGCGCCGTCCCCTCGGACAGCCGTTCCCACAGGGTGGCCAGGCCGTGCAGGGCGGGGTTGTTCCACGCCGCCCGCGCCAGGTTCATGCCGCCGGTCACGGTGACCGGGTGGCGCGCCAGAAGATCCGGGAGTTCGCCCGGGTCGCGGGCGATGCCCGAGGCCAGCAGGAACGCCAGCGGGACCACCGGGTAGCAGGTGTACGCCTCCAGCAGCGCCTCTCCGGCCAGGTAGCGCGGGCCGAACTCGACTGCCGCCTGGCGGCACGCCTCCCGGTAGGCTGTGGCCAGATGGCGGTACTCGGCGATCTCCTCCACATACTCCGGTCCGTCTCCGCTGGCCTGGGCGAGGGCCAGCCCCAGCACCGGGATGCGCCGGTGGGCGGGCACCTCACAGGCCTCGGCGACCGCCGTGGTAGTGACGACAGCCGCCCCTTCGAAATCAACCACCGGGTTGGCGCAGTCCACCCGGCGGAACAGTTCGGTGACCGGTGCGAACCACTCCGGCCGGGGCTGGATGGGATGCCCCGCGGCTTCCCGGACGCGGAGGTGGTTTTCGACCAGTCGCTCGGCCAGGTCGCGGAAGCCGCCGGCGTCCAACCCCACCCGCCGGCAAAAGGCCTGCGCCAGTTCGGTGTAGGCCTCGGTGAGGGGTTGCTGTTCCCCGTAGACGGCCATGCGCCGGTTGCGCAGTGCCCGGTCCCGGGCGTACTCCGTGCGCAGCAGGTCCCGCCCTTGCACCACCACGGCGTCGGCGTTTGCAGCTGCCAGGAGTTGGCGGGCCGCGTCCAGGGCCTCCAGGGGGGCGCAGCCGCTGCGGAAGTGCCCCGGCGGCAGCGGCGCGGTCCAGGGGTGGCTCAGGGGCGCGATGTGGAGACGTGAGAGGCGGTAGCCCTGCCCGATGATCGCGTCGGTGACGGCGTTCACCTCTGCCAGAGTACCGTGTCCGTCGATGCGGCAGCCGGCGGCGATGACCAAAGGGGGGGACATGGGGCGGCTTCCTGCAGGCGCGGGGTGGCGGGACGGGGCGGGCGCAGACGGGCGAATGCTGCAGGAAGGGCGGTGGCCTGTCAAGAAACGGGGGGCAGGGCCAGGGGGTTTCTCTAACTGAAGCGTTGGGCGGGGTACCACCGCGTGCCGTGGCGTTGCAGGTGCGTTGCCTTTGCGTTGCATGCAGCGATCACATGCAACGCTTGCACGGCATATGGTGAGCACGGGTGCGCGGAGGGGAGCGGGACGATTGTGGGGACGTGGGGTCAACGGTGCAGGCGGGGGACTGGGTTCGCCCCGATGCCAGGAGGGAGGTTTGACGCCCCCTGCGGTCGAGGGCCCCTTCCCCGGTTGACCGGTTCTCAGCTGTTCTTGACGGCAGTCCGCCCCAACAGCGCCTTTGCCAGGCCCACATAGCACCGGGCCGCGTCCAGCACCTCGGCCAGGTCGACCTGTTCCTCTTCGGTGTGAGCCGTT
>JARGFW010000219.1 GCA_029211085.1 Deferrisomatales bacterium
TCCTGGTGTTCAACAGCCGGGGCGAGGTGTTCGTGCAGCGGCGCACCCTGACCAAAGACGTATACCCGGGGTACCTGGACCCTTGCACCGGCGGGGTGGTGCTGGCGGGGGAGAGCTACGAGCGGTCCGCGGTGCGGGAGCTGGCGGAGGAACTGGGCATCACCGGCCCGCCCCTCACTTCCCACTTCGACATCCAGTACCGGGACGGGAGCAATCACGTGTGGGGCCGGGTGTTCACCTGCACCTGGGACGGCCCGCTCACCCTGCAGCCAGAGGAAGTATCCGACGGCTTCTGGCTGGCGCCGGACGCGGTCCTGGCCCGGGCGGCCGACGATCCCTTCACCCCCGACAGCCTGGAGGTACTGCGGAGATTTCTGGCCCTCGGCAACCCGGAGACAGAAGAATCTTGTTAGCTCAAAACGGAAAAACTTTGCCTAGCCCGCCCCTGAGCCTGCGGAATTTCGCGAAGAATGCGGCATATCCCTTGTGGCACACTACTTGCTGATTCACTGCCTGCCGCAGGGGATGTCGACTTGCCGGCTACTAACAGGGACCGGCAAGTTCACGCCACAGGGACAAAGGAGGGCAACATGAGCAGAAGGCTTCTGATTGGTTTGGCGGCAGGTGCGCTGGCGTTCGCCATGGCGGGGTCCGCCGGAGCGGTGGTCATCGATTTCACCGGGGGGACAGTGACTCTTACGGACGGCACCACGCACGTCACCAACAATGTAGACCTCTGGTACGGTGTCGATTATTACGTCGAGGACGGCATCCTTATTGATTTCGTTGGTGCCCCCGGCATCATCGGCGATTACTACTCCATCAATGGCTTCGGCCCCTACAACAATGATGTGATCCACGCTCACTGGGATGATGGTATCACCATGATCATGTTCAGCAAGATCGACGGTTCTAGTCTCGATCTGAACTACGTGGACATCACCTCCAACACCGTCGTCGGTGGCGGCCAGCAGGACGGTTCTGAAGTGTCCTATATCACCCCAGTTGGGGGCACTGCACTGCTGCTCCCCTCTTCCGACTGGGGCTTTGACCCAGACTTCTTTGGTACTGCCGGTGATGGAGTAGAGAGGTTGTGGCTTGGCAGCGATTTCGACGGTATCGCTTCCTTTAGCGTTACCTCGCAAAACGCCTACTGCTTCGGGATGGACAACTTTTACATCGATGAGGAAGCTCCGCCGCCCGTGCCGGAGCCGGGAACCATCCTGCTCCTGGGGACGGGCCTGGTGGGGTTGGCGGGTTACGGTCGCCGACGCCGGGCAGCCTAGAACGCGCGTTTGCTTCCTGGTGCCTGAAAAAGGGGCGTAGCCGGTACGGCTACGCCCCTTTTCCCGCTCCCGACGGGCAGAAGGTGCGCCCCGAGGTGATTTTCAGCCCACGATGTCCAGCAGCTCCCCGAGCATCTCGTCCTGGGTCTGGATGGTCTTGAGGTTGACCTCGAAGCCCCGCTCCCCGGTGAGCAGCGCCACCATCTCCTCGGCGATGTCCACGTTGGAGCCTTCCACCGGGGCACCGGCCGAGTCCATGAGATCGGAGCGCAGGGGCCCCGGCGTCTCCACCCTCTGGGACTCGGCCCGCACGCCCCTTGGCTGATCTTCCATCACCACCCGGCTCTTCTTGAATCCGTCGGTGCTGAGGTTGGCCAGGTTGTTGCCGGCAGTATCCACCTTGAGCTGGTGGGCGAGCACCCCACTCAGGGCGGCGTTGATTCCAGAGATCATACGTGTCGTCCTCCTCCCCCCGCAGTCCTCCCCTACGGATCGGCATCTGAACCCTTGAGCTTCACTTTGGGAGTGGTGGCACCGGGCGGCCCCGTTCCGTCGCGTATCGACCGCGGCGCTGTTCCGTACTAGGGTACGAACTGTGCCGGAGCAGGGGCACGGGGCCGGGCCCGCCACACCGAGAAGACCGAAGGAGACCACCATGCGGACGACAGTCGTTGCGGCGATCCTCATGACCCTGGGGATCGTTTCCACAGGCATCGCATTCATCGATGACCCAGAGGCGGGTTCTTTGCAGGGCGCCCCCCGCAACCTGCGCATCACCATCGAGGACCTGGGCCCGGATGCGGCGGGCAGCGGTCTGACGGCGGAGCGCCTGCAAGCGACGGTCATCGCCCAGTTGACCGGCGCGGGCTTTCGCGTGGATGAGGCGGCACCCACCACGGTCCACATCGGCGTCGGCCTTTCCCCGGTGCGGGGGGCCGGTCTGGTGGCGTACTCGGTGTGTTACTCCTTCGATCAGCCGGTGCGTCTGGAGCGCGACAACGGGGTGCGCCTCACGGCGCCCACCTGGCTGGTGGTGCACACCGGCACGGCGTTCAGCGCCAAGCTCTCCGACAGCGTGCTCCTGGCCATTCAAGGTCTGGGGGAGCGCTTCGTCAACAGCTTCGACGCCGTGAACCCTCCCGGGGGCTGACGCCCCCAGCCCGGTGCGCGGTGTTCGACTCCCACGTTCACTTCGACGCCTACCCCGATGCCCTCGGGCCCTGGGGCACCCCTGCCCGAGCCCGAGCCCTGGGGATTCTGGGTGCCCTCAATCCCGCCGTAGACCTGGCGTCCAGTCGCCGCGCCCTGGAGGTCCACCGCCGGCACCCGTGGATACGCCCCGGTTGCGGCGTCCACCCGCTGTTCCTGGGCGAACTGACCGAACCGCCGGCCGCGGACCTGGAGGCGTTGGCGAAATCCGGCGCCTACGCAGCCGTGGGAGAGGTGGGGCTGGATTTCGGGCAAGGGCGGCAGGACGAGGAGCGCCAGCGGGCGTTCTTCGACGCTCAAGTGCGCATCGCCTCCCGGGCCGGGTTGCCCCTGGTGCTGCACCTGCGCAAGGCGTTCTACGAGGGCTTCGCGGTGCTGCGGGAGGCCGGCTTCGCGGGCCCGGTGGTGTGCCACGGGTTCACCGGCAGCCGGGACATGGCCGTTCTGGCCCTGGACCGGGGTGGCTACCTGGGGGCCGGCGCTGCGCTGCTGCGGACTGGAGGCGGGCGGGTGCGGGAGGTGTTCCGCTGGGCACCCCGAGGCCGGGTGCTGGTGGAGACGGACGCTCCGCCCCCCACAGGCCACCCGGCTCCTGGGCGAGAGCCTTGGGAACTGCCCACGGTGGTGGAAGCCCTTGCAGAGACCTGGGGAATGACCCCCCAGAAGACGGCGGAAATCACCAACTACAACGCTGAACAGCTGTTTTCCGGCCGCCCGGGGGGCGCAGGGTAGCCCCCTGGCCGAAATGCCCCGCCGGGTTCACCGCTTCCATGGACGCCTCGTGGCGGCGGCGCTCCAGACGCGAACGAAGACAGGGCTGCCCTGCGGGGCAGCCCTGTCTTCGTTCGCGGAGAGTGGCGTCCTTGAGGGTGTCTTACATGGCCGCCTTGCGGGCCTCGGTGAGCCAGCCGTCCCATTTCCCCTGGTTCTTCGCGATCCACTCCTGGGCGTGGCGCTCGATGTCCTTCTGAGATTTCTGGCCGTTCTCCATCTTGGTATTCTGCTCGTTGATGTCACCCAGCGGCAGGGTGAATACCTCGAAGAACTTCTTTGCGGACGGGTTGGCGGCCAGAAACTTCTTGTTGGCGACGATCTGGATGTCGCTCACCACGAAGCCCGCCTTCAGTGGGTCACTCACCGCCCCCTCGATGTTGCCGACGGTCATCCGGTCCTCCCCCGCCTTCTGCGACTCCTTGGCGATGATCTTCGGCACGTTGATCCACATCACGTCCTTGCCGGGCTTCAGCTTGAAGATGGTCCAGTTCGGCGCCCAGGTGTAGAAGAAGGCTGGCTCGCCTGCGTTGTAGCGAGCCAGGGTGTCCGCCATGCTGGCCGAGTATCCCGCCTTGATGGGGTTTATGTAGTCGTCCAGTCCGTAGACCTCGAAGTGGTGGGTGATCACCTTCTCGCAGCCCCAGCCAGGGGGGCAGGCGGTGAGGTCGGCCTTGCCATCGCCGTTGGCGTCGAACGCCTTCATGACCTCCGGCCGTTTGAAGTCATCGAGAGACTGGATGTTGTACTGTTCCACTTCTTTCTTCGACACCAGGTATCCCTGTAGCCCTCCTGCCTTGACGACATAGCCGACCTTTTCGACCTTGTCGTAGGCGCCCTTGGGCAGCTGGCTGTCGTGGTTCGGGAACCAGCCGTTGGTCCAGTAGTCCACGTCACCCAGAACCACCGACTGGTAGAAGAGCGGGTTCTGCAACTCCTTGGGATCCTCAACCTTGTAGCCGAGGTCCTGGAGGCCTGCGCGAACCAGAGCTTCCTGGAAGTAGCCGGTGTTCCAAGTAGCTCGTGCGGGGCGGACCTTGACCCCCTTGCCGGGTTTGTCGTTGGCGGCGAGCGCCGGCAGCGCCAAGCTCAGGGACAGTAAGACCAACAGAATGCGTTTCATGGTGGATCTCCTTTTCGATGGATGGAATGGGTGAACTACACAGAGTCTAGCGCTTGGCAAACCCTTGGGTGATCCGGTCGAGAACCATGGCCAGCAAGACGATGGACAGGCCCCCGACCGTCGCCACGCCGATCTCCAAGGTGTTCAGTCCCTGGACCACCGGGTTCCCCAGGCCGCCCGCGCCGATCAGCGCGGCGATGACGACCATCGACAGGGCCATCATGATGGTCTGGTTGAGGCCGGCCATGATGGACGGCAGGGCCTGCGGGAGCTGCACCTTTTGCAAGACCTGCATCGGGGTGGCGCCGAAGGCGATGGCGGCCTCTACCAGCTCCGGGTGGACCTGGCGGATGCCGAGGCTGGTGAGGCGGATGATCGGCGGTAGGGCGAAGACGATCGTGGCCAGGACCCCGGAAACCGTGCCGATGCTGAACAACATCACCACCGGCACCAGGTAGACGAACGCGGGGGTGGTCTGCATGGCGTCGAGAAAGGGGCGAAGGAGCATCTCGAAACGGTCGCTGCGGCCCGCCCCGATCCCCAGGGGCACCCCCACCACCCCGCAAAACACCACCGAACAGACCACCATCGACAGGGTCGTCATGGTGGCTTCCCACAAGCCGAGGCAACCCACCAGCACCAACGTCGCGACGGTGAACGCGGCGACGCGTTTGCCGGCGTAGCGCCAGGCGGCTACGGCGAACAGCAAGATGACCACCAGTGGCGGTAGGGCGGCGAAGAACCACTCCAGCCCGTTCAGGGTGAGCTCGATGGGCGCCTTCAGTACCTGAAAGAACTCCCGGTAGTTGAACACCAACCAATCGACCCCGTGCTGGACCCAGTCGTCCAGGGGAATGATCTGCTCTTCGAAGCTAAGAAAGCCCATGGGTCTCCCTCTGTTTCGGCCCGGCGATCATGCGCCCGCCTCCACCGATTCTTCCGGTTCGCTGCGGTGCAGGGTGCGCAGGAAGAGGTTCTTGGAAACGACTCCCAGGTACTCTCCCTCCTCGTTGAGGATCGGCAAGGGCCACGGGTTGCGGGCGACCTCGGGAAGGATGTTCTGCATGGAGTCGGTTGCTCGGGCCGGCACCACACCTTCGACGTAGGCGTTGGTGAGCAGGTGCGGTTGCCCGGGTCGATCGATGAGTTCCCGCAGGGAATCCGCGGAGACGACCCCCTGGAACTTGTGGTTGCTGTCGAGGACGTAGCCGTAGTCCCGATCGTTCTTGATCAGGCGCTGCAGGGCGGCCCGGGGGTTCTTGCCATCGACGGCCACAATGGTGACCTGGGTGTCGCTGGCGATGTCCCCCGCGGTCAGGATGTTGGTGGGATCGACACCGCGGAAGAACGCCCGCACGTAGTCGTCGGCCGGGTTCTGCAGGATCTCTTCCGGAGACCCCACCTGCACCACGCGGCCCCCCTCCATGATGGCGATGCGGTCGCCGATGCGCATGGCCTCGTCCAGGTCGTGGGAGATGAACACGATGGTGCGTTTTGAGCGGGCCTGGAGTTTGAGAAGCTCGTCCTGCATCTCGGTGCGGATCAGCGGGTCGAGGGCCGAGAACGCCTCGTCCATGAGCAGGATGTCCGGGTCCACTGCCAGGCCGCGGGCCAGCCCCACCCGCTGCTGCATGCCGCCAGACAGCTCGTCGGGGCGGCTCTCGGCCCACGCCTCCAGTCCCACCTGTTCCAGGGCCTGCAGTGCGCGGGCTTCCCGGGTCGGCTTGTCGATGCCGTCCATCTCCAGCCCGAACGCGGCGTTCTGCAACACCGTCATGTGGGGCATCAGGGCGAACGACTGGAAGACCATGCTCATCTTCTTGCGGCGCATCTTGACCAGTTGGTCGTTGTTCATCTGGACGATGTCTTCACCGTCCACAAACACCTTTCCGGAGGTCGGCTCGATCAGCCGGTTGAGCATCCGCACCATGGTCGACTTGCCGGACCCGGACAGGCCCATGACGACGAAGACCTCCCCGGCGCGGATCTCGAAGCTGGCGTCCTGCACCCCGATGGTGGTCTCGGTCTTCGCGAAGATGGCTTCCTTGTCGAATCCCTGGTCCAGCAGGCTCCTGGCCCTTTTGGGGTGGGGTCCGAAGATCTTGTAGAGTGCTTCGATGCGGATCTTTTCCATGGGTCCTTTCCGGTAGCCCAGTGGCAGTGGGACCCTGAGCCAGGCAGCCCTGGGTCCTCCTGGGTCGACGCCGCCCACCGTCTGTCTTGACGCGGAAACCACGAAGGCCTGATCTTGAGGGAACTATCCGGGCGGGCGATCTTTTCCTGGGAAGGTTGGTTAGTGTACTACATAATTCATCCCTGGGCAAGCGGGGGTGGTATGGCAGATTTTGCTCATAAATAGGCGAACATGACACTTATCCCATCGGGGCTACTGCTTCGTGGGCTAAGCATAAACCGAGGAGATGGCGGATGACCGAATCACCCAAACAGATCGAAGAGGAAATCCTGTCCGCGCTACGCCGCATTTCCAGAGCGATTTCCCTGTATTCCAGCTACGTCCAGCGCGCCCACGGCATCACCGGGCCGCAGCTCCTGGTCCTCCGCGAGGCGGAACGCAGCGGGGAGGTCGCCGTGAGCACCCTGGCGGAACGGGTCAGCCTGTCCCACGCGACGGTCACCGGCATCCTGGACCGCCTGGAGAAGAGGGGTTTGGCGGTGCGGGTCGCCTCAGACAAGGATCGGAGGAAGCGGGTGGTGCAGATGACCCGGGAGGGGAAGGCGCTGCTCGGTATCGCTCCGCCCCTGCTCCAGAGCCGGTTCCTCGACGAGCTGCGAAAACTCGAGGACTGGGAACAGACCCTCGTCCTTTCCTCCCTCCAGCGGGTCTCCGCCATGATGAGTGCTGAGGACCTGTCCGCGGCACCTGTGCTGATGCCCGGGGAAGGGGACGCGAGCGAGTGGGCGAGCCTCGGGGTGCTGGCCGAAGGGGTGCGCGAAAAGGCAAAGGAGTCCTAGGCAATGGGCCACGGGTCACCCACGCCTGCGGACAAGATCGACATCCATGCCCGCACCCGACTGCTGATCGGTGACGCCGGGATGGCACGCCTGGCCGCGGCCCGGGTGGCGGTGATCGGCTTGGGTGGCGTGGGCAGCGCGGCCGCAGAGCAGCTCTGCCGGGCGGGTGTCGGGCGCCTGACCCTGGTGGACTTCGACGCCGTGCGCGAGAGCAATCTGAACCGGCAGCTGTTCGCCCTGCGCTCCACCCTGGGCCGTCCCAAGGCTGAGGTGGCCGCGGAGCGCCTCGCCGACATCGACCCGGACTGCGTGGTGGATGCCCAGGTGGCGTTCTTCGCCGCGGATACGGCCGCTGATCTCGACCTGGCCGGGCAGGACTACGTGCTCGACTGTATCGACAGCCTCAACCCCAAGGCACAGCTGATCCATCACTGTGTGAAGAATGGAGTCCCGGTGATCACCTCCACCGGCGCGGCGGCGAAGACCGACCCTTCCGGGGTGGCGGTGCGGGACCTGTTCGAAACCCGCAACTGCCCCCTGGCCCGTCACCTGCGGCGGCGTCTGCGCAACCTTGGAGTCACCGGCGGCGTGCCGGCGGTGCACTCCCCGGCGGTGCCCCAAAAGGCCAAGGGACGCGAGCCCGAGGAGGATCTGTTGCGCCGCGGCCGACCGCGCATCCCCCTGGGGAGCATCTCCTACGTGCCGGTGCTGTTCGGCTGTCTCATGGCGGGCCACGTGGTGCAGCACCTGCTGGGGTCAACGCCGTCGGGGACTGACCGGAACGGAAGACCGGAGGCGGGCTGGTGAGACGGAAGAACGGAAGCGGAACGTCGAAGCGGCGGCGGTGGACGGCAAACGGGCGTGGCCAAGGCGTTCGAACGGGTTCAGCCGCTGGGGGTGAGCGCGTGCCAGGGGGGAAGCGGCCAACGCCACCCACGTGAAGATCGCCGCGTGTCCGCTGGGGTGCTTCAAGTGGCCGCGGCGGCGTCCCAGCGAAACCAGAACCGGCAGCCGGAAGATCCCTCCGCCAGGGTGGGGGAACGCTCCAGCACCAGGCACGGGCTGTAACCGGCGGCGAACGACGCGTCCCGCCGGCAGGACAGGGTGTAACGCAGCTCCTGCGGTAGTCCCAGGTCCGCGTACAGTTCGGCGTAGCGACAGCGCGTGACCTGGAAGCGCAGGTCGGTCTGGCTGCGCTGCAGATCGCGGACCTCCAGGCTGTCCTGCTGTCGCCAGATCTCGACGACCCCGG
>JARGFW010000220.1 GCA_029211085.1 Deferrisomatales bacterium
ACCTCGCACCAGCCCTCGAAGCTGCCGCCGCAGGGGCCGTTGCGCTGGCCCTTGGAGCACTGGCTGGTGGGGCAGACGTAGGCCAGGTCGAACAGGCCACAGTCGCCGCAGTGCATGCACTCGTTGGTCATCACTTTCATGAAGTGCTCGACCCGGGTGAACAGGTGCTCCATGGAGGAGCCGTCCACCGCCCGGGCCAGGGACTGCATGGGCTTGAACAGGAAGCCCTTCTTCTCGAACATGGCGTGGTGCAGCACTTTGAACGCCTTGTAGCCCACCGTGCCGGCGGGGCGGTCCAAACTGCGGTCCACCGGCTGGTCGGTGTTGAGGCCGGTCTTCGCGTCCTTCTCGAAGTAGTACCAGCCGTTCGGCTGGCCAAACTCGAACTCCTTCACGTACTCCTGCCAGTTGGGGGCCAGTTCCTCACCCTTGTCCAGCACGTACTCGAAGTCCTCGTACTTCATGCCGTGACCGCCGATGTGCACTCCTGCGAACCCCATGCCCTTCATCATGGCGTACATCTTGGCCGCCCGGTCCATGCGCGCACCCTTGCCCTTGTCCGCGGCGCTATCCGCTTCCTTCTGGAGGGTCGCCACCATGTCGTTGGTGACCACGCAGCCGGGCAGGCCGTTGCGATTCATGAGCTTGGCGGCGCCCAGGGGCAACAGGTAGATGTTGCCGATCACCGGCACGTGCGCGAAACCGAGGTGCTTCACCATCAGCAGCGCTTCCTGGATCTTGCGCACGTCGTAGCCGAGCTGGGTGACGATGAACTGGGCGCCGGCCTCGATCTTCTTCTTGAGCTTGTAGTACTGGCCCATCTGCTCGGACTCCAGGGCCTTGAACGGGCTCACCGCGGCGCCGGCGAAGAAGTGGGTGGGCTGCAGGGTGGCGGTGCCCTTGAAGGTCGGCACCTCCAGCCCCTTGTTCATGTCGGCGATCATGTTGCAGAGCATCGACGGGTCGATGTCGAATACCGGTTTGGAGCGGCCCTTGTAGCCGCTGTAGGTGTAGTCGCCGGTCATGATCAGGAGGTTGCGCACCTTGGCGCGCTCCATGCCGTACAGCAAGCCCTCCAGCTGGTTGCGGTTCTTGTCCTTGCAAGTGAAGTGGACCAGGGGCTCGACGCCCATACTGAGGATCTCGGCACCGAGCATCTCCGCGGAGATGGCCGGGTTGCCACCCGGGTTGTCGGTGATGGTAAGGGCGTGCACGCGGCCTCCCTTGGCCGCCGCTTCGGCGGACGCCACCACCACTTCCTGGGCCGCCTCGAACGAACCCCGACCCGGCACCAGTTCCCAGGTGCAACTAAACGTATCCTTGTCCAGCAGGGACTCTTGGAACTTGCTCAGGTACTCTGACACGGCGACTCTCCTCTCGCAGGCATCCAAAAAAGTAGCTCACCAGGAAGCAAAACACCGCAGAGTATAGGGGTACGATTTGTAGAAAGTCAACGCGCCCAGGCGTTGGAAAAACACTCCTGAACAGCCGCTTTCGATCTATGGCGGAACATCGGTCCTCCGCGCCTGAAGCGGGCCACGGTGCGGCACCTGCCGACTGGCTTTTTCGGGCTCAGAGTGGTAGGAGAACCGCGGAGTGTGCCGTGTAGGATTCTGGCTGCCCGCCTGCGGCGGCCGATTCGGGAGGAGAAACCATGAAGACCCGCCCCATCTACACCGTAGATGCGTTCACCCGCGTCCCCCTGCGCGGCAACCCCGCCGGGGTGATGCCCTTTGCCCGCGGTCTGGGGGAGGCCGAGATGAAGGCCGTGGCCCGGGAGATGAACGCCTCGGAGACCGCGTTCGTGTTCCCTACCCACGAAGCCGACGTGAAGATCCGCTTCTTCACCCCCAGCCAGGAGGTTCCGTTCTGTGGGCATGCCCTGGTGGGGGCCCTGACCCTGCTTGAGGAGATGGGCATGGTCAAGGTCAACGGCAACTTCGGCCGGGTCCAGGTCGAGACCGGGGTGGGGGTGCTGGCGGTGGACCTGGTGCGGGACGCGGAGGGGTTGCGGGTGGACATCAACCAGGCAGCCCCGGCGTTCCGTCCCTGCGATCTCCCCGCCGACCGGGTGCTGGAGGTGTTGGGCCTCGACGACGAGGATCTGCGCCGCGACCTGCCCTTGGAGCTGGCTTATACCGGGCTGTGGCACCTGATGGTGCCCCTGGTGGGCTCTGACGCCCTGGACGGTTTGCTGCCGGACTTCCGCGCCCTGGCAGAGTTGAACCGGGAGCTGGGGGTAATGACCACCCATGTGTTCGTGGCCGAGGGTGACGCCTTCGCCTGCCGCGACTTCGCCCCGGCGGCGGGCATCGATGAGGACCCGGTGACCGGCAGCGCCGCCGGGGCCCTGGGGGCGTACCTGCTGCGCCACCGGGAGATCCGCGCGGCGGTGCCGATCCGCATCACCCAGGGGGATGCCCAGAACCGCCCGGGCGAGATCCGGGTGGTGGTGGGCGGCGCGGCGGGGGCCCCCACCAACGTGGTGGTGGGAGGGCACGCGGTGGTGAGCCTGCGGGGCGAGATCCGCATGGGTCCGGCGGAGTGAGCGGTTCCGAGCCGGTGGTGTTCCCCTGCGGCGAGCTCTCCCTGGAGGGCTGTGTGCACCGCCCTGGCAGCGGGGCTTCCCGGGGGGGCGCGGTGGTGTGTCACCCGCACCCGGAGCATGGCGGCACCATGCACCATCCCGTGGTGGTCGCTCTGGCCGCGGCGTTGACTGCGGCGGGGTTTGTCGCCCTGCGTTTCAACTTCCGCGGGGTGGGCCGCAGCCAGGGTCGCCACGGCGGTGGCGGGCCCGAGGGGCAGGACCTGGCTGCGGCACTGGAACGGGCGGCTCGAGAGGCCGGGCCGGACGCTCCTCTGGTGTTGGCCGGCTACTCCTTCGGGGCCTGGGTGGCCTACCCGGTGGCCTGCGCCGACCCAAGGGTGCGCGCCGTGCTGTGCGTGGCCCCGCCCCTGGCGTTGTTGCCCATGCCAGCGGTGGTCCCATCCCCCGTCGCCCGCTGGTTCGCCCTGGGGGACCGGGACGAGTTCTGCTCCCCTGGGACCTTCCGGGAGTGGTACCGGGCCCAGGACGATCCCAAGGAGTACCTGGCGCTGCCCGGAGCGGGCCACTTCCTGGCTGGAAGGGAGGCAGCGGTGGGCGCAGCAGCGGCCGGGTTTGCGGCAGTCCACCTGGGAGGGGCACTCCCATGAACCGGGGCGACGCCGCCGATCCCCTGTGGCCCGCACGGTCGAACGTGGGCCGTTCCTGCCGCGCGCCTCTCCCCGCCGTCGGACGCCGGTGCGTCTCGTCCGCAAGGCTGTTGCCGTGGTCTTTGCGCGGGTTCCCGGAAACCGTGGTCTATCCCTTTGCGCAAGAATAGCCGATACGTATACCTAACCGGGTGTGCCTTCGCAGGGAAGTACCGAACTTGACTGGCGGTCCAGTAACCGATGTATCCTGCGCGCCGGCCGACCCGGGGGGTCAAGGCGGCGGTGTGTTACCCCGGGGGCGGACGAAAGGCGCCGATGGCGAAGAAGAAACGGCTGGGAGAGATCCTGATGGACGCCGGGTTGATCAACGATACCCAACTCTCGGCAGCACTGCACAGTCAGCGGACCTGGGGCGGCAAACTGGGGTCCACCCTGGTGCGCATGGGCTTCGTCAGCGAAGCCGGTATCCTCCGGTGCCTCTCGGCCCAACTGCGTTTGCCGAGCGCCGATTTTCAGAAGATCAGCGTATCGCCCAAGGCGACCCAGGCCGTCCCGTTCAGCATCGCCGAGAAATACAACGTGATGCCGGTGGCGCTCAAGGAGGAACTGGGCAAGAAGACGGTGATCCTTGCGATGTCAGACCCCACCAACCTCGATGCCATCAGCGAGATCGAGTTCCAGACCGGTGTCCGGGTGCGCCCGGTGGTGGGAGCGGAGTCGTCCATTACCCAAGCCATCGAGCGCTACTACCGGGACAAGAACTTCAAGAAGGGATATGGGTTCGAGAAACGGCTGGATCTGGCGGCGTTGGGCGACGCCGAGGAGATGGTGATCCTCAGCGGCGGCGCGGAGCACACCGTCTCCACCGCCCGCAAGCCCGATCCGGGAGCCCTGGCCAAAGCCTTGATCAAGGTGCTGGTGGGCAAAGGGATCCTGAGCGAGGAAGAACTGGAAGACGCCCTGCGCGAGACCTCATGACCCCGGCGGCTACCTTTGCCGGCCAGGGGCTACGGTATCGCCCCGCACCGCCAAGACCCTCTCCCTTGACACTGCGTATGGCTCTCCCCACCGGCTTCCATTGCAAGAACTCCAGGCCCCTCCGGCCAGCGGCTCCAGGCCGATGACCCGGGAACTGCTGCGCGTGGAACATCTGCGGGTGGAGTTTCCGTCTCCCCAGGGACCGTTGGCGGCGGTGCGTGACGTCGGGCTGTCCCTGGCCGGCGGCGAGGCGGTGGGGGTGGTGGGGGAGTCGGGGTGCGGCAAGAGTGTCACCGCCCTGTCCCTGCTCGGGCTGGTGCCGCTGCCCGGTCGGGTGGCCGGGGGGACGGTAACCGTGGACGGACGAGACCTCGCCCGGTTGTCCGCCGCGGAACTCCGGGACCTGCGCGGGCGCGAGGTGGGCATGGTGTTTCAGGAGCCGATGACCAGCCTCAACCCGGTGTTCACCGTGGGCTACCAGCTGGCCGAAGCTCTCACCACCCATCAACCTCTGACCCGGGCCGCGGCGCGGGTCCGCTGTGTGGAACTGCTCGGCGAGGTGGGGATTGCTGCTCCCGAGACTCGACTGCACGCTTACCCGGGGCAGCTCTCCGGGGGGTTGCGTCAGCGGGTGATGATCGCCGTGGCGATCGCCTGCGGGCCGCGCCTGCTGGTGGCCGACGAACCCACCACCGCGTTGGATGTCACCATCCAGGCGCAGATCATGGCCCTGCTGGGACGACTGCGCCGGCAGCGGGGCATGGCCCTGTTGTTGATCACCCACGACCTGGGCCTGGTGGCCCAGAACGTGGAGCGGGTTTTGGTGATGTATGCCGGCATGGTGGTGGAGGAGTGTGCCACCACGGCCCTGTTCGGGAACCCCCTGCACCCCTACACCCGGGGGCTTCTGGCGTCGCTTCCCGGAACCCGTGATACCCGCCCCGGCCAACCCCTGCGGGCGATTCCAGGGGCCGTCCCTCACCCATCCCGGGTACCGGAGGGATGCCCGTTTCGGGATCGCTGTTCGGAGGCGGTGGCGGCCTGCGCTGCGGGAATCCCCCCCCTGGAAGGGAAGCGCCCCCAGCACCGGGCACGCTGCATCCGGGTGGCCGCCGATGTTTGAACTGCAGGGCCTGACCCGCCACTACCCGGTGCAGGGAGGCTCTCTGGGCCGCCGCGGGTCGCTGCGGGCAGTGGACGGCGTGGATCTCACGCTCCGCACCGGAGAAACCCTGGCGGTCGTGGGGGAGTCGGGCTGCGGCAAGAGCACCCTGGCCCGGTTGCTGCTGCGCCTGGAACCACCGACGGCCGGCCGGGTGCGCTTCCAGGGCCAGGATCTGTGGGGAATGGACCGGAGGGCGGTGCGCGGCTTCCGGCGCCGGGTGCAGATGGTATTCCAGGACCCGTACGCGTCTCTCGACCCCCGCATGCGGGTCGCCGACATCGTGGGGGAGGGACCGGCGATCCACCGCCTGGTCCGGGGCGCGGAGCGTCGGGACCGGGTGGCGCTCCTGCTGCAGCAGGTGGGCTTGCCGCCGGAGGCCGCCACCGGCTACCCTCACCAGTTCAGCGGCGGCCAACGCCAGCGCATCGGCATCGCCCGGGCCCTGGCAGTGGACCCCGCGGTGGTGGTGGCCGACGAACCGGTCTCCGCCCTGGATGTCTCGGTGCAGGCCCAGATCCTCAACCTGTTGCAGGACTTGAAACGCCAGCGGGCGCTGACCTACCTGTTCATCAGCCATGACCTGCGGGTGGTTCAGCATATGGCGGACCGGGTGGCGGTGATGTACCTTGGGCGGGTCGTGGAACTGGGTCCGGCAGAAGCCCTGTTTCGGGAGCCACTGCATCCCTACACCCGGGCCCTGTTGGCGGCGGTGCCGTCTCCCGACCCGGCCCACGGGGCGGTTCCCCGGCCGCTGCAGGGAGACGTGCCGAGTCCCCTGGACCCGCCGGGCGGCTGCCCGTTCCACCCTCGCTGCCCCGCGGCTCTAACGCGCTGCTCCGCGGAGGTGCCGAGGAGACAGGAGCGGGGACAGCAACGTGCGGTGGTGTGCCACCTCTACCACTGATCTACCAAGGTGCTTGCGATGGAAACCCTGCTTCGCCCGATGGCTCGTTCCGAGATGCGGCTGTTCCTCACCTGCGTGGTGCTGAGCGTGGTGGCGCACCTGGGCATCGCCTGGCTGGCGATCGGGGGCAGGGGCGGGGAGGGCGAGTCGACCGCCAAGGCCAGCCGTCTCGCGGAGCGCTATGCCCAGGCCGTGAACGCCGCCACCGAGATGGACGCAGGGTTGCAGGGGCGCATCGACAAGGCGCTGGCCGAAGTGCCCGCGGGGGGTTGGGACCGAGGCATGTTGGCCGACACCCTGCAGTGGCTCAGCGACGGTGTCGGGGTTGCGGTGCGGGACAGCGACGTGGTGCGGGCCCTGGACGCCGAGCGTTCCCGGGAGGGGCGCCTCGACGTACGCATGTGGCTGGAGTGGGAGCAGGAACGCAGCGCCACCGACCTTCTGGTGGCCGCCTACCTGATTGGCGAGGGCACCCTCAAGAGCGATTTCGGCTCCCATCGCTTGTGGGTGCACCTGGAGGCCGCCGACGGTTCCGGTCGGGTATCCATGGAAACCATGGACTGCCGGCTGTACCGCGCCGGCAAGCTGGGTGCCGCCGACCTGCTGCACCGTTCCCGATGGGTGGAGCCGTGAGCCCCGTCGGGGGTTGCCAGCCTCCACAACCCGCCTTACCGTAACACATCGGCGGCGAGTGATATCTGGAAGCTCCGCGCACAGAGCTGAAACTACACTTCCTGTTTTTCATCTAACTACCTGCAATGGTTGTCATTGTCTGTTTCGCATGCCACCGGCTGGGGGCATTTGACCTGTAGAGGAGTATCCACGTGCTGTTCTTCGACCCCCTCTATCTGCTGATCGCCGCCCCCGCCCTGGTTCTCTCGGTGGGGGCCCAACTATGGGTCAAATCCACGTTCGCCCGGTACGGCCGGGTACCGAACCGCAGCGGCATCACCGGGGCCGAGGCCGCCCGCCGCATCCTGCGTGTGGCGGGGCTTGGCAACGTGCGCATCGAAGCCGCCCAGGGGTTTCTCTCGGACCACTACGACCCCCGCGGCAAGGTGCTGCGCCTGTCCCCCGACGTGTACGGCCAGTCCACCCTGGCGGCGGTGGGGGTGGCCGCCCACGAGGCGGGCCACGCCCTGCAGGACGCCCGCGGTTACCAGGCCATGCGACTGCGCTCGGCCCTGGTGCCCGTGGCCAGCGTCGGCTCCAACCTGGCCATGCCGCTCTTGATATTCGGGTTCCTGCTCCAGGCGGCGGCCCTGGTAAAACTGGGGGTAGTCCTGTTCGCCGGGGTGGTGGCGTTCCAACTGGTGACCCTGCCGGTGGAGTTCAACGCCAGTTCCCGGGCTCTCGGGGCCTTGGGCGGGGTGGGGGTGCTGTCCGCCGACGAACTGCCCGGGGCCCGCAAGGTCCTCTCCGCTGCGGCCCTGACCTACGTGGCTGCCGCCATCGCGGCCGTCGGCCAACTGGTCTACTTCCTGCTCCGCTCCGGCATGCTGGGCGGTGGCCGCGACGAGTAGGGCTCCCCGTCCCGAGAGGGGCCGCCGGCCCCAAGACTACCGCGACCTTGCTCGCTGCAACCGCGCTCCGGCCCCGTGCCGCCCGCCGGAGCGTACCTCGCCGTTTTCCGCCCCCCGGGCCAGCGGTGCCCTGCACCTTGACGGTTTCAGCGGTTCTGCTCCACTATGTGAAACACGTCTGCAACGCCGGCTTGGTTGCAGCCCCGGCTGACGCCAACCGCCCCGTGGGGCCTTCACCGGAATTCCTTTTGCCGCCACACCGTTCCCTGTCACGCCACCTTCGCCATCTCGCCGCAGCGTTCCTCTGCGCGCTGGCGGTCTCCCCGCTCCCCGCCGCGACGTGTTTTGCAGGTCAGGCTACCATGGTCATGCCCAAGGACCGATCGGCGGTCACCACCGATCGACTCCTGGTCTTCGGCAAGGGTGATCCGTCCCAAAGCCTCACGGTAGGTATCGAGAACCCGGCGGGCAGCCAGAAGGGGGCGGTTCAGTGTGACGGGGCGGGGCAGTTCAAGTTCCAGATCCGGCTGGAGGGGGGAGTGAACCGAATCCAGGTCGGAGACGTCCGGCGCGAGGTGTTCTTGAAAGGGGCAGGGGGGCAGCCGCCGCCGGGATTTCTTCCCCTGTACCTCCATGCCGGGGGGAACCAGAAGTGCACGAGTTGTCACGCACCGGACGGACAGGTGGTGGGTGGCGGGTACCCGGACGTGTGCCTGCAGTGCCACTCGATCGAGGCCGCCAATCCCCGCTACCGGGGGCCGCTCACCAAGGAGCGCCACTTCCAGGTCAGCGGCAGCCAGTGCGGCAAGTGCCACGACCCCCACGGGGAACGGGACAT
>JARGFW010000221.1 GCA_029211085.1 Deferrisomatales bacterium
CGGTGCCACACGAGACGGGCCGACCCGGCGTCGTGCCGGGTCGGCCCGTTCGCGCGGTTGCGCCGCGGGCCAGTCGAGCGTGGCGTCGAAGAGCGGGCCGTCGTCGACCGCCGCGCCGGTCTTGCCCAGGCTGCGCGCCACGGTCACGGGCACGGGCACGGTGCCGGCGCAGCTCTGGCCGAACGGGTCGCTGGCGACGAAGGAGACGTGGTACACGCGGCCGTTGCCGGTCTCGTCGCGCTCGGCGCGCAGGTCGACCGCACCGCCGAAGCCGATCACCGCGTCGGGCGACGTGCTGCCGTCGGCGCCGCCGGGGGCGTCGACCGGCTCGTCCTGGAACACCGACGTGACGGTGATCGTCACGGCGTCGTCGTCCGTGACCCCGTCGATCGACACCGACACGAACTGGTGCCGCGGCGGCCAGAGCGTCGTGCGCGAGGGCGCGGCCGCGCCGCAGTCCGGGGTCGCGTTCAGGTCGAGGCCCACGAGCAGCGGGTCGTGGCCGGAGGCGCGGAAGGCGTCGGGGGCGTACAGGCTGGCGATCTGTCCCGCCGACTTGAAGTTGGTGTCGTAGTCGAGCACCGACGGCTCGTCGGCGTTGATCGCCCATGCGGCGGCGCCGGTCGTCTGGCTCCGCAGCGTCGGCGACGCGAGCGCGTGGTCGAGCGACCCCCACTGGCCGTCGAAGACGTAGGGGTACGCCTCGTCGCCGCCGAAGGTCGCCTGCAGGTTGACGTAGCCCGCGCCCTCGAGCGCGGCGATCGGGTCCTCCTTCGCATAGGAGTTGAGGCCGCCGAGGATCAGCACGTCCGGGTCGCCCGTGGCGGTGGGATCGGTCGCGAGCCAGGCCGCGAGCTCCTGGGCCACGCTGCCCGACGAGGACCCCGCCCTCGTCGCCACCCTGCTGAGCTGGGTCGTCCGCCACCCCGGCGCGCAGGCGGTCAGCCGGTGGCACGCGCTCGAGCTCCTGGGTGAACAGCATGCGTCCCCTTCTCTACAGGACCTGTCCGCTGACGCGCTGGGTCGGACCGTGCACGGTCTCCTCGGAGCGCCCGGCTCCCACGGAGCCCAGGACGCGCCCCAACGCACAAGCGGCCCCGCCTGAACGAGACCGCTTCGCGACGACCCTACGTGCAGGGCGTAGTTTCTCCTGGTGGAGCTGAGGGGATTCGAACCCCTGACCTCCTGAGTGCGATTCGTGCGGAGCCATGCACTCGTCTGTCGGCATGTGTCGTTCTCTTGTTCAGGAGCAGGCTGCGCCCGATACCTCGTCCGACGAGTGCCTGTCCGTGCCACTCGGTAGGGCCCAGAAAGATGTCGAACTGCTGTCAACAGCCTCGAACGCGCGGCCCGTTGTCCAGAGACCGGAACTGCCAACTACGTTGGGATGGCAGGAAGGTCACGACCCCATGCAGCCACAAGCTTTCGCCGGACTTCTTCGCCGTACACCACCAGGTACCTCTCCAGGTTCTTTCGTTCGCGGCGGGACAACCCCGGATCGCCACGCATGACATCTAGCTCAGGCCATGTGCACCGGGTCTTGAAGTCGCGTGGTGGGGTGAAGAGGTGGAAGTGCGGAGGGTCATGTTCGGCAGTGTTCACCCGAATCTCCATGTTGAACGCCTTCGGGAAGCGCTTCTCGAGCCGGATGGATCTCCTGGCAGTGGTCAGGACCATGTACTGCGGTATGCGGTAGCTGCCGATGTTCGGGAACAGAAACTCCGTCGGTAGGGCAGGACTTGATGGACGAGCGGGGCTAGCAGTTGAGAGAACGAAGTCACCTTCTTGCCGCTTGCCGAGGACCCAATCCGCGTCATCGACGAAGGCTCCGAAGTCCCGGTAGCCTGGACCTTGACCGAGCATCCATGTTTCAACGCTGGAACTGATGCTGGGATCCGCCTTGCCCCGTACCCGCCTATATGCTTGTGCATTCGCAAGCGCCTCCTCGAGCAGCGCCGCGGCCGGGTCCCGGAAGAACGTCGGATATGAGCGACCTCGGTCCGCGGCAAGGGCAACCTCTGCCCCAGTCACCGCCACCTCAGCCATGAAGTGGAATCGCTCGTGGTCATAGAGTATCTGCATCGCCAGATCTAGCCAGGCTTGATCCCACGGAGTAAGCGGGGCCCCCTTCAAGCCCTCAGCGAGCTGAATCGCGCCGACGTCCAGGTAGTAGATGCCCCACTGCCGCGGGTAGAAGTGAATCGGCAGGTAGTAGGCAAGGGCGTCAACGTCTGTAGGCGGCATCCTGGAACCTGGTCCCCGGTCGCTGGACAGCGGGAAGTCGGTCAGCGATGCCGCATCGAACTCGAACACGTCGGCGACCACAATTGGTCCCGTCAAGCCATCCTCGACGCGTAGCCATTCGGGTAGCGGAGGTCGTACGAGTGACTGCGAGACGTCCACATCCAGCGGTCGTCCCTCGAGGCTGTTCTCTATCGCGTAATCCACCAGGCTCTGGATGCTCATCTAGGTCCCTTTCCGCCAACGCGTCCCTGCTCAGCTGCCTTCGTAGAGTGGGAGCTGATCGTGATGCCATGAACGGACGTCTTCTGCGCGCGATGACCCACCGCTTCGCCAAAGTCACGCTCCGTTGCGGCTGAAGCTGAACCACTGAACTCACGGGGCCAATCTGCCTGGCAAAGAAACAGACGACCAGGTCCGATCACAAGAAGACCTCGTTGCCGAAGAGGCCGCTTTCGGCCCGTGGCTTGAGCCACCAGTCGACTCCGCCGAAGCGATGCTCAATCGCGGTGCTCACGTCCAAGATCAGCTGAATCGCCGCATCGCAGACATCTGCTACCTCGTCTTGAGTAAGGTTGTGATGTACCTGCTCTCTGCTTGGAACGCCATTGTCGGTCTTGCCCAGCGGCGTTGGGTGGATCACCGCGTGGCGGAGGCGGGTCTGAGCCTCCAACAGCAATGCTAAGGCCCGACTACTCGACTCCGTTATCGGCGGGTGCTTTGACGCGATAGCTATCCTGGGATAGCGATGCACTTTCTCGCGGAAGCCCAATGTCTTGTGACGTTCTTCAGTAGCATCCCACTCGGTTAGGGAGGTCAACTCGTCTTGCGTTAGGTCAGTGCGCGTCAGATATATGTCGGCAGCCAAGCCATTCAGATAACCCTCGAGAAGCGCGAAAGCGGCACGGAGGGTGGAGCGAAGTAGCGCGAAATGCCGCTTGACTTCGAGGGGGCTTCCCAGCGCCTCAACACTGGTCGGGGGAAGGGGGTTCCCCACGGTCGAGTTCCACAATGCCGCCATGTCTTCGAAGAGTGAAGCCTCAAGGAGGAAGAATGAGGCCCTTCGCTCAGGGAAGATGCCAAACACGTCTACTGCGATTCTCGTGTCCCACGTTCCGCACTTCGGCGTGTCGGTTTGAGGCGAATTGTGGGTTTGGTTCGTTGCTTCAGGCGTTCGGTCGGTAGCGGCTGGCGGGGACGCCGAGCAGGTCGAGCACTTGCTCTTGCAGGCTGGTGAGTTCGGGCTCGAAGGCGTGGATGTCGTTGTCGTTGTGGGTGATGACGTTGCGTTGGGTGAGGCCGTAGAGCCTGAGGATCTGCTCGGCGGTTGGCCGGCCGGTGGTGCGCTCCTCGGGGTAGAGCGGCAGCTCGGTGATGCCGCGCTGGCGCATGGCGCGGCGTAGCTCGCGCTCGATGAGCGCCTGCACGAGTAGGGCGAGGAAGTACAGGAAGAAGAGGCTTTCGATGCGGCCTTCGTTCTTGAGCATGACGGGCGCGATCTCGAGGACGTTCTTGGCTTGCTCGAAGCGTTTCTCAATCGCGGGTTGGCGCTTGTGCGCGTCGAGCACCTGCTCGGGTTCGAGGTCGCGGTCGTTGCTGAGCAGGGGGTAGCAGCCGTCGCTGGCGCCGGCGGTGGCGATGGCGGCGTCATCGACCGCCCAAGTGAGGCGCCAGCCGCTCTTGGTCACTCGCTTGTACTCGGTGTTCGGTCCTGGCCGGCCGCGTTTGGTCTGCTTGAACGCGTGCAGCTCGGTCTTGTGAAGCTCGACGTGAAGGTAGGGCGTGACCCGGTTGCCACCTAGGATGGCGTCGATGCGGGCGTGGATCTCGTGCTTGGCGCGCAGGCGCGGCCTCGGGCCGGCGAGCTTGCTGGCGAGTTCCTCGAGTTCTTGGCTGGCTCGCGCGATCCGCTCCCGCCGCCGGTGCTGCTGCTTCAGTGCGAGCAGGGTGCTCCACACCCAGGTGACGGGCCAGCCCTCGGCCGAGGGGAGCTTGGCGCGGTGCACCCACCAGCGGTCGCGGGGGCCGTCAGGGAGCTTCGGGTGTGGCTCGTCACGCACCAGCTGCCAGTCGGGCTGATGGTCGACGATCCAGGCGCGGAACTCGCGATCCTCCAGGCGATTGCGCGGCATGACCGTGACGAAGCGGCCGCCGGCGCGATCGATGTGGTCCATCGCCTCACGGTTGCAGAGCTTGCTGTCGGCGACGTACAGGAAGCCGCTGCTGCCCGTCAGCTGCCGCAGCGCCTCCCAGGTCGCTCGGTGGCTGGTGCTGTCACTGTGGTTGCCATCGGCGCAGCGGAACTGCACCGGCACGCCACCATCGCTGCTGGTGGTGAGGATGAACAGCAACTGCTTGAGGTCGGGCCGGTGGTCCTTGCTGAACCCGCGGGTGACGAACGGCGCGCGCTGCCCACGGATGCTGCGACCCGACGCGTCGGCGTACTGCCCAGCGAACGCGATGGTGGTGCTGTCGTTGTGGAGTTCGTCGAGGGCAACGCCGAACTCGTTCGCGGCGGCGACCACGATGTCGGTCAGGAGCCCGGCGCGATCACTGTCGTAGAGGCGATCGAGCGCACGGCCGACGGCGTCGTCACCGAAGTGTTGCGCCTCACGCGCGCTGAGGCCGAAGGCCGCGGGCGCGAAGGTCTCCACCACCTCGGCTTGCCGGTAGATCGGCTCACGCTCGACCAACAGCGAACGCAGCAGCACCCCCAAGCTCGTGGCGTACGAGACCTTCACGCGGGCGTCGCTGCTCGGCACGAAACGCTCGAGCCGCTCGCTGAGCTGCAGGCGCTCGAGGAAGGTGTTGATGAGCGGCAAGGGGCCGAGGCGTTCGCTGCGCAAACGCGTGCCGGTGAGGTCGGGAACGATCCCTTGACCCGATGTCATCTGGCGCGTAGCATAGCGCAAGACATGAGTGCCGGTCAAGCTAACCCACGAAAACACCCCAAGGCCGACCGCGCGCGCCTGAGGGAACGGACACGCCAACTCCGCAAGGAGCTCACGGCGCTCGACTACCTCGCTTCAGGCAGCCTGGTGACGCGCACGAAGTCGTGCGGCAAGCCCAACTGCCGCTGCGCCACCGATCCCGCAGCCCGGCACGGCCCGTACTACGAATGGGGCCGCATGCGCGACGGCAAGCTGGTGCACACCAGCGTCACCCGCGAGCAAGCGACCCTGCTCGAGCGCGCCATCGACAACCAACGCCGCGCCAAAGCCCTCCTCAACGAGTGGGAACAGCTCACCGAAGCCGAAATCCTCAAGCCGGAAGCCGTCAGCGACGACTGAACGGCCGCAACGACGACCGCCGCAAAATCACGACATATCGATCAGGCGAAGTGCGGAACGTGGGTCGTGTGGGGAGGCAGTTGGGAGAACGTTAGGAACACCTTGTCGTACGCGCCGAAGTGTTGAGTGAAAACCTCTTTCAAGATGTACACAAGCTCGCCGGGTCGCGTGTCGCGGGCCGTCCTGAAGAGCCGGAGCAACTCCTTGGGGTTCGTTAACTGGAGTTCGGCTTCGAGGGCCGACACTTCTGACTGAAGCCTAGGGAGGAACTCGCGAAGCCTGTTGCGGGGCATGGATGCTATGGCCGCACTTGTGCGTTCCATCTCTGCGAACTGCTTTGAATCAAGTCGTTGCGCGAAGACGTTGATCGCCCAGTACACTTCATACAGATCTGCCGTTCGGGCTCGAAGGGTCATGCCGTCCCATCCAGATGGACCGCTGGCTCTTTTCCGTCAGTTCCGACATAGTTGAGGCGAACCAGCGATCGAGTGTCGATGAGGCCCGCTAGATGTCGGGTAACGCTGATTGCCAGAACAGTGTCAGTGACAAGCAGTCCCGCCTCGATGTTCCTATCGAAGCCCGCGTCGGTGAGGTTCGCACTGGTGACGAGCAGGCGTTCGTCATCGACGACGATGGACTTGGCGTGAAGGACGCCGCCACCGCCGTTGAGCTCCACCGAGCTGGGCGCGTAGTACACCTCAGGCGCCCTGCTGCCCGGCCAGTCCTTCGTCCAGAATTGCTTCGCGAACCGGGCGATGAGCGACGAAGGCGCACTCGTGTCGCCCCACGGGCGCTGGATGTTTAGCAGGAGACGAACCCGGAGCTCGGGAACCTCCTCCATGCGCTTCGCGAGCGCGGCGAACGTCCGGGGCCCATCGAAGTAGACGAAGCTCGACATCCACAGCGACCTCGTGGCCCCGCGGATGAGCTCCTCGACGACCTGCCGCGTGTCCCGTACCGCGACCCCCGGCGCCTTAGGTCCGGACCACACGAGGTCGGGCTTCCGTTGCCGGGCTAGCACCTCCTCGAGCGTCTCGAGGAGCACGGCTGTGCCAGGCCCGTCGAGCCCGCGGCGCCCGAGCGCCTGGATGGCCCCGAGCACGCTGCCGTCGCTGTCGTCGATCCCGGTCGTCGCGCGAAGGGCGGTCTCGGTGGCGTCCAGGGGCAACGACCCCGTCGCAAGCGCCCTGGAGAGGCGCTTCCGCAGGTGGGGAGGTAGGTCGAGCAGCGCGTTCACGGCACCGGATCGAAGAAGGCGGTCGCGGGATCGGCGCCCAGCACGGGCACGACGAGGGCGCGGTCGAGGTGGTCGTTGCGCATCTCGCAACTGGTTTCCGCGATCAGCGTGCATCCGTGACACGAGGCCCCATGGAGCCAGCGGTCTTCGTGGTGGTCGTCCGGCTCGTGCTGCGCGCAGATCGGGTCGTTGCTGCAGAGCGCCGCTGCCCGGATCGCTTCCTCGAGGCGCGCGCCGATGTGCTTCGCTTGGTCCACGAGGCCGCCGAGGGTGCCGTCCGCGTCGTTGCTGCCTGTGTACAGGAGGATGCCGTAGTGCTTGCGGTCCTCGTCGACGTAGACGCGTTCGGCGATGCTGCTCGCGGGGTACCCGGCGTGCATTGAGAGCGCTTGCATGACCAGGTGCGACAGGGTGTGGAGCATGACGTAGGTCGCGCCGGGGTAGACCCCTTGCCGCTGTCGCTTCTCCATCCAGAGCTTGAACCCGTGCTCGAGTTGCTCGACGCGAGCCTTGACGGCGGGTCGATCGAGCCAGCTCTGGATGGCGTCTGGCGCGATCTGGAGGAAGATGCCCTCGCCGCGGATCTCGATGGCGGGGAACCAGGTGGGTTCGATCGCGAGGTTGGCGCGCTGGACGTCGGACTCGTACTCGCCCTGGATGTCGGGCGTTTCCGCTTCGAAGCGCGTGAACCCAGCCAGCGCCGAGACGATGCGGAGGCGATGGAGCTGCACGACGCTCGCGACGTGCTCCGTAGCGGGGGTCTTGCGCCAGATGTGCTCTGGAAGCCTTCGGGCGTGGAAGTCGGGGTCGGGAGGGACGTCGTCCCCAAAGCCTTCCTCGGCGGCAAGGATGGCGTCCAGCTCCACGAGCTTGACCGGGCGGTCGTCGATGCCACCGCCTCGGACTGCTTCGATGGCTGCGAAGACATCTTGGTCGCTGAAGCCTGCCAGCGCCGCTCCGAGGTCGTCAAACACCTCGCGCAGCGTCGGGATGTTGGCAACGGACTTCGCCCCTGAGAGCTTCGTCCAATGCTCGCGCACGGCCTTCTCGGCGTCGGTCCCGCGGTTCGGTAGGGAGAGCGCGGTGACGACCTGGGGAAAGTAGGCGTTCGTTGCGGTCCGGATGAGCAGCCGGGCGGGCTCGGTGCACGTCTCGCGGGTGTCCGCGCCCAGCCAAGGGCGGGTGCCCGGGCAGGTGCCAAGCGCGCGCTCTTTGTACTGCGTGGCGTCGAACATCGAGCGCTGTGCGCCGCACTCGCACTTCACGGTAAGGTCGCCGATCTCCCCACCCGTACCGCTCTCGTCGAGCCACAGTTGCTGGTGGCAGGTGGGATTCTTGCCGCGATGGACGTACTCGTACCAGTCGAGGTCGGCGACGTGGCCCCGGCGACACGCACGCACAAAGCGCGTCGGCACGACGTCGCAGCTCTCGAAGCGCCCCTTCTGCAGTTGCCTCCGGTGCACCAGGCGACGCGCCCGGAAGCTCGGGCGGCCGTGGGGCGGCGGGACCTCCTTGCGGCGGGTGTCCTCGCGGACCACGAACCACTCAGGGAATCGGTAGACGGTGATCCCAGGGGCCTTCTTGTTGGGTTCTCGGGGGTCGATCGGAGGCGCGTAGAGCCGCGGGTTCGATGCCCGCGTCATCAGCTTGAGCTTGGCGGCCAACCGGGGGTCGTGGATCTCCTCGAGGCTCTTGAACGGCCACTGGTCGAGGCCTCCGACGATGACCGCGTAATCCGGCAGGTCGAGCAGCGCCCCCGGCCCCCACGTGGAGATGAGCTGGCTGCGCCGTAGTGTCGCGTTCACGAGGCGTCCCTCCAGGT
>JARGFW010000222.1 GCA_029211085.1 Deferrisomatales bacterium
GGACCCCGGCTCACCAGGGCCCGGGCCTCCACTGTGATGCTGAACGACCGGCCCAGGGAGCCCAGGCCCCACACGGTGAACCCCGTGGCCACGGTCATCCACCAGAACACCGCCCCCAGGGCCACCGGGCTGGATGCCACCAGGGGGTGTGGGGGTGAGGTCAAGAGCGCGAAGGGCAGCACCGCACCGAGCAGCGGCACCAGGATCTCCCTGCCTCCCCGGGCCCGCTCCAAAGGCGGGCGGCGCACGGCGTAGGCTGCGATGAGCACGGCGAACAACAGCGTCTCCACAGCCCACAGGGGTTTGAGAGCGAACCGGTTGTACTGCCCCACCCGCAGGGCCAGGAACCCGGTCAGCACCACCACTGCGGCGGCGCGCACGCAGCCGTGCAAAATCCCCCCGGGAACCCAGCGGGTCAGCCAGCCGAACGGATCGAAGCGGACCCAACCCATCGGGCGCCTCCTGGTACGCGGACAGACCGGAATTGACACGTGTGGGTAAACCCGGCACCGTTTCGAACCGATAAGGAGGTCGAAGCGGGGGCGGTGCCCACAGGACCACGATGACCGACCGAGACTCTGAACTCCAAGTGGAGCCGATCCGCTCCAGCGACTCCATCCACGCCATCAAGACACTGCTCGCCGCGACCCCCCGCGATCTGCTGCTGTTCACCCTGGGAATCAACAACGGGGTGCGGGCCGGCGATCTGCTGCGGGTCACGGTGAACGACGTGCGCGACGCCCGGCCCGGGGTCCCCCTGGCGATCCGCGACAAACGGGCCGGAGGGGTGATCCCCCTGGTGGTTCCCCCGGGGCCCCGCCGGGTCCTGGGGCTGCACCTGGAGCGGCTCCGCCCGCCGGCCCCCCCCGACAACATGTTTCTGTTCGCCAGCGGGGCAGGCTGGACTCCACTGAAGACCGCCGAACTGGACCGCATGGTGCGCCTGTGGACGGCGGCGGTGGGCCTGGAGGGAACCTTCGGCGCCCACACCCTGCGCAAGACCTTCGGCTACCACCAGCGCACCCGCTTCGGGGTGGGTTTCGAGGTGCTCGCCCCCCGCTTCGGTCACGCCAGCCCGGCGGTGACCGCCCGCTACCTCGGTTTGGAGAACGGCCCCCCCGCGGCCCCCGAGCTGCAGGAACTGTGAGGCGGGGTCACCGCCCTTCCTTCCCTCCCGACCGGCGCCGCCAGGCCTCCATGCCGCCCTCGAAGTTCGCCGCGGGCCCGCCCGTGGCCAGGTAGTGCACGGTCCACCCGTAGGCGGAGCGGACCCCGCCCGTGCAGTAGAACACCGGGAACCCGTCGGGATCGAGCCCGCGCTCCGCCAACAGGGTCTGGTACGCCACCGGGGCCAGGGGGCGACGTTCCGGCCCGGCGTACAGACTCTTCCAAGGCAGGTGGATGGCCCCGGGCAGGTGCCCGGACAGCCACTCCCAGGTGGAGCGGGTGTCCACCAGGGTAGACCCGGCGTCCTCCCCTCGCCCCCTCCCTTCCACCTGCTCGACCGTGTGCAACACCTCGGGGCGCAGCTGCACCCGGTACCTCGCCACCGGCCCGGGCGCCGACGCCTCGCGGCTCAGGGGCAGCCCCGAGACCTGCCAGGACTGAACCCCACCCGCCAGCAGTCGCACCGGTCCCCGGTGGCCCAGCCAGGTGAGCACCCAGCACACCCAGCCCTCCCCTCCCCAGCTCGTGTCGGCGTCGCCGTACACCGCCACCGCCGTGGCCTCGTCGATACCCAGGCGCCCCAGGTCCACGGCCAGTCGCGCGGGGGGATGGACCCGGTGCGGGACACCGGCGGCGTCGGTACCCGTGTGCTCCTGCCAGGAAAAACTGTGGGCGCCGGGCAGGTGTCCCGCCTGCCACTGCCGCCGCGGGCGGGCGTCGAGGATCACCCGGTCCGCCGCCGTCTCTCGCAGTTCTGAGGGTTCCAGCAACCCGAGATCCACCCCCGCGGCGCCGACCACATTCGAGAACGCAACACCAACCAGCACCGTCCCGGCCAGCCAACCCCTGCAGACCCTCATGGTCCCCCGGGCACCACCCGGAAGCGCCGGTGCGCCAGGGACGGAACGCGGGCCCGGGCCGCGGCCACCCGCCCTAGGTCGATCTCCGCCAGGGCCAGGCCGAGGCCGTCGGAGGCGGCGGCGATCACCTGCCCCCAGGGATCGATGATCGCCGCATGGCCGTAGCTCTCCCGCAGTCCCTGGTCGTCGTGGCGGCCCCACTGGGCGGGGGCCAGCAGGTAGCACTGGTTCTCCACGGCCCGGGCCCGCAGCAGGGGCTCCCAGTGATCGCGCCCGGTGGTGAGGGTGAACGCCGCAGGGGCGCACAGCACCTCGGCGCCGGCATCCACCAGCATCCGGTACAACTCGGGGAAGCGCAGGTCGTAGCAGATGGACAGGCCCAGATGGCCCCATGCCGTGGCGACAGTCACCGCGTCGTCCCCGGCCCAAACCGTGCTCGACTCGGCGAACGCCTGACCGTCCCCCAGGTCCACGTCGAACAGGTGCAGCTTGCGGTACACCGCCAGGCGCCGGCCGTCGGGTCCGAACAGCACCGAGGTGTTGAAACAACGCGCCGGGTCGGGGCTACGCTCGTTGAACGACCCGAGCAGCAGATGGATGCCGCACTCTACCGCCACTGCCGCGAAACGGGCGCAGGTGGGGCCTTCCAGGGTCTCGGCCCGGCCCACCTTCTCCGAGTCAGGCCCCAGGAAGTTGGTGTTCTCCGGGGTCGCCACCAGCCGGGCCCCGTAGCCCGCGGCCCGGCGTACCAGGGCCTCGGCGGCGGCGCAGTTGGCCTCCGGGTCGGTGCCGCTGTTGAGCTGGATCACGGCAGCAAGGAACATGGCAAATGGCCTCCATGGAAGCGGGTGGCAAGTCCGCCGGGATCCTGTCCCAACCTGCCCCGGCCGTGCCACCGCGCGGCGTGCGTTGAGCTGCCGGCGCGGCGTTCAGCCGAGTCCCAGGGCCTGCAGGGTGTCGGGCCGCGGCCTGCCGTCGGCATCCCAGCCCCGCAGCGCATAGTAGGCCGGCAACATCACGTCGAGGCGCACCGTCATGCCCCGGGCCGGACCCGAAGGCATCGGCTCGTCGAGCATGCGCGGCGGCAGGGTATCATCCTCGGCGCTGAACCCGGCGCCCACCAGGAACATCCGCTCGGCGTTGAAGATGCGCCGGGCCGCCGTGAGGAGTTCCGCCATGGTGTACTCGGCTCCGGTGGCGGCGTTGAGCAACTCCAGAATGCCCACGGGGCGGAGGCGGCGGTCCGGCTCCATGTAGTTGCGCACCGAAAAGAACACGCACAGCCCGGCGGAGTCGATCACCGTGAACGCATCCTGCCAGTCGACCACCAGCTCGGCCTTGTCCTCGAAGCTCAGGGGATCGATGCGCATCGGTACACCCAAGAGTTCGATGTAGGCCGGGTCTCCCCGCATGTGGGAGGCGCCGATCGGCGAGGTGGCGTAGGCCAGACCCATGCCCTGCTCCCCCCGGGGGTCGTAACCGGCGAACTCCTGGCCCTTGGCCACCATGGCCAGTTCGGGGTGGCCGTAGCGCTCCGCCAGGCGCCGGCTGCCCTCGGCGAGAAGGTCGCCGAACCCTTCCCGGAACGCCGTCTTGCGGGTGAGTTCGACGAGGGCGTCGGCGTCGCCGAAGCGCAGCTTCCGGCCCACGTCCGCAGCCGGCAGGTGGCCGCGCTCGGCCAGTTCCATGGCGCAGGCGATGGTGGCCCCCATGGTGATGGTGTCGAGGCCCAGTTCGTTGCACAGATAGTTGGCCTTGGTGACCGCGGCCAGGTTGCCCACCGCGCAGTTGCTACCGAAGGCGTACACCGTCTCGTACTCCGGCCCCTCCCCCTCCCCCTCGTAACCGGACACCTCCACCCGGGTCTGCCGGCCACAGGCGATGGGACAGGAAAAACACGCCTTGGGCTTGACCAGAAAGCGCTTCGTCAGCGTCTCTCCGTAGATCTCCCGCCACTGGTCAAACTGGCCGGTCTGGAAGTTGCGGGTGGGCAGGACTCCGGCGGTCTGGGTACCCAGCACGGTCACCGCCGTGCCGTGGGCCCGCAGGGGCGGGGGACCGTCCGGGTACGCATCCGCGAACTTGCGGCGGTAGTCCCGACACAGCTCTCCGAACCGTTGCTCGTCGTGGAGTCGGGTCCGACCCGTCCCGCGCACCACCACCGCCTTGAGGTTCTTGGCCCCCATCACGGCCCCCACGCCCGAGCGACCTGCCGCGCGGTCGCGGTCGTTCATGATCGCCGCGAACAATACTTGGTTTTCACCTGCCGGGCCGATGCAGGCGACCCGGGCCTTGGGATCGGTTTCGGCCACCAGCCGGTCGTGGGTCCGGTGGGTGTCCAGGCCCCACAGGTGCTCGGCAGAACGCAGTTCGACCCCGTCGTCGCCGATCCAAAGATACAGGGGCTCGGCGGCCTGCCCCTCGATGACCACGGCATCGACCCCGGCGTTCTTCAGTTCGGCGGGGAACTGCCCTCCCGCGTTGGAGCAGGTGACCGCGCCGGTGAGCGGTGACCGGGTGACCACCGCGTAGCGGGCCCCGGTGGGAGCGGCGGTGCCGGTGAGGGGACCGACCGCCAGGATCAGTTTGTTCTCCGGCCCCAGGGGATCGCAGGTCGGGGAAACCTCCCCGAGCAGGTAGTACATCCCCAGCCCCCGGGCGCCGATCCAGTCTTTCGCGGTCTCCGCCGCCAGGTCCTCCCAACGCACCGCCTGCCGGGTCAGGTCGACCCGCAGAATCCTTCCCGCCCACCCGTACATGTGACCTCCTTTCAACTTCCGCGTACCTTCGGCGATCAGTATTCAGCTTTCAGCGGTCAGCGAGTGCCTTGCCCGCATGGACGGCTGCGAACAAACCACGTAGGCTCTTGATGGGTTCTGCGGTTGGTGCTCGCCTAGACAAGAACTTCGCCAGCACCTCTAGCGTATGGAACGCCAGGGTAGGCATCCGACGACCAACCCGGATTCCATCAAGAGCCACCAAGAAAATTCGGCTGGTCGGCTGGTCCCGCCCCGCCAATACCACGGAGCGGGGGGCGGGCTGCCCCCCATTCTGGGGTGGGGCCACCTTGTACCGAGCACCGAGGTTCGGGGGTCGCCGAAGCGGGGCGACCCCTTACTGCCGGACCCGGCACCGGATACCAACCATTGGCCGTTCCAGACCAGCCTCCGGGGTAGTCCGCCCCCTGCGAAGCCAGCTTCCTAGAGCCGTCACAGGGGCTTGCGCATCGCTTGCTGCAAAACCGGTCGCGCAGCGACCTACCCCAGTTCGACATTACGCCCCAACCTCGCCGCCGTGGGAGAGCCCGCCATGGAGATTCGCGTCGAACTGTACCTGCACTTCCGGGAACGGGACACCGAGGCGTCCCCAGGGGAGCCGGTGCTGGTGGATCTGCCCTCGGCGGCCTCGGCCCGCGACGTCCTGGACCATCTCGGCGTTCCGGAGCAGGCCGCAAAGGTGGTCCTGGTCGACGGCCGGACGCAGCCTCTCGACGCACCTCTCCGCGACGGGCAAACGGTCACCGTGTTCCCTCCCCTCGAAGGCGGCTGAAAACGCGGCCGTTTGCGTCACCCGGCCCGGGCCGGCAACCCCAGGATCTCCCGGGCTTCTTCCGGGGTGGCCACCGGGCGACCCAGTTCCCCGGCCAGCCGCACCACGCGGCGCACCAGTTCCACGTTCCGCGCCAACACCCCTTTCGCGTAGTAGAGATTGTCCTCCAAGCCGACGCGCACGTGGCCGCCCATGAGGATGGCCTGGGCGGCCATGGGTAGTTGGGCCCGTCCGATGCCGCTCACGGTCCAGGTGCTGCCCGCAGGGAGCAACTCCACCAGGTGGAGCAGGTTCTTGGCGCTGGCCGGGAGGGCGCCGCGAAGACCCAGGACAAAGTTGCAGTGGAGGGGGGGCACCGCCAGGCCCCGGGCCACCAGGTCGATCGCACCCTGCACCATGGAGGCGTCGAAAATCTCCATTTCGGGCTTGATTCCCAACTGGAGCATCCGCTCCGCCAGGGCCTCCACCAGGTCGCGGGGGTTCAGGTAGACCCCTTCCGGGAAGTTGACCGAACCGGTGGTCAGGGAGGCCATCTCGGGGCGCAGTCCGAGCCGCTCCGCCCGTTCCTCCAGCCCGCTTCCCGCCCGGCCCCCGGTGGAGATCTGGACGATGGCCGGAGTGTGGGCCGTAAGCCCGGCAACCATGGCCTCGAACAGGTCGTAGCGGGTGGAGGCCGCCCCGCTCTCATCCCGGGCGTGCAGGTGGCAGATGGACGCGCCGGCTGCGACGCACTCTTGACAGTCTGCCACCACCTCGTCGGGGGTGAGGGGAACATGGGGTGTGTCCCGCTTGCCGGGAACCGAGCCCGTGGGGGCGACCGTGATGATGAGCTTTTCCACACCACACCTCCGCAGCGTGTTGTCGCCGACCTCCAGACGCACCTTGGCCCCCCGCCGTGCCGGGTCGCCTGGAAAATCTAACGCCGTAGGGTCGTCGACACCAGATCTTTCCCCCGCCGCGGGCGACTACCGATAAACAAACATCATTTTGGGAGGCATTGACAAGGGGCCTTGCGTTGGCCATGATTGCGCCCACCAAACGGTGGGTTGGCGCAGAAGCATCACCCGGACACCTCCTTCCCCCCAAGGGGCGGCCCCGAACCCATGGATAGTGACTACATTCTCGAGACCCGGGACCTGACCAAGGACTTCAAGGGGTTCGTGGCGGTCAGCGGGGTCGACCTGCGGGTGCGCGGCGGCACCATCCACGCCCTCATCGGACCCAACGGAGCGGGCAAGACCACCGTATTCAACCTGCTCACCCGGTTCATGGACCCCACCGAAGGTCGCATCTTCTTCAAGGGGCAGGACGTCACCGCTGCGCGCCCGGCCGGTTTGGCCCGACGGGGAATGGTGCGCTCCTTCCAGATCTCCGCGGTGTTCCCCCACCTGACGGTCCTCGAGAATGTGCGCATCGCCCTGCAGCGGCCCTTGGGCACCTCCTTTCACTTCTGGAAATCCGAACGCAGCCTGCACCGGCTCGACGAACGCGCCGTCGAGATCCTGCACACCGTGGACCTTGGCACCTTCGCCGACCACGTGGCGGTGGAGCTCCCTTACGGCCGCAAGCGCGCCCTGGAACTGGCCACCACCCTGGCGCTGGAGCCGGAAGTCATGCTCCTGGACGAACCCACGTCCGGGATGGGCCACGAGGACGTGGGCCGGGTCGTCTCCCTGATCCGCAAGGTGTCGGCCAAACGCACGGTGCTGATGGTGGAGCACAACCTGAAGGTGGTGGCGGATTTGTCGGACACGATTACGGTGCTCCAACGTGGCCAGATCCTGGCCGAGGGAACCTACGCCGAGGTCTCCCGGAACCCGGAGGTGTTGGAGGCGTACGTGGGGAGCAACCATGCCTAACGCGCCGACCGAGTTCCTCCGCATCGCCGACCTGCACGCCTTTTACGGCGAGTCCCACATCCTCCACGGGGTGGACCTCAGCGTGGGCCAGGGGGAACTGGTGACGCTGCTCGGGCGCAACGGGGCGGGGCGAACGACGACCCTGAAGGCGATACTGGGGCTGGTCGGGCAGCGCTCCGGGTCGGTGATGGTGAACGGCCGAGAAGCGATCCGCCTTCCCTCCCACACCATCGCCAAGTTGGGGATCGGCTACTGCCCGGAAGACCGCGGCATCTTTGCCAGCCTCACGGCGGAGGAGAATCTCCTCTTGCCGCCCGTGGTACACAGCGGCGGCATGTCCCTAGACGAGATCTACCAGATGTTCCCGAACCTGAAAGAACGGCGCCACGCCCAGGGTACCCGACTGTCCGGCGGGGAGCAGCAGATGCTGGCCCTGGCGCGGATCCTGCGCACCGGCGCGCGACTGCTCCTGCTCGACGAGATCACCGAGGGGCTGGCCCCGGTGATCGTCCACGCCATGGGAGAGGCCATCCGCACCCTCAAGGAGCGGGGCTTCACCATCGTGCTCGTAGAACAGAATTTTCGTTTCGCCGCCCCCTTGGCAGACCGCCACTACGTGCTCGAGCACGGCCGGGTGATGGAGATGATCGAAGCCCGGGAACTGGAGGCGAAGATGGGACAACTGCACGATTATCTTGGTGTCTGATCCACAACCCGTAGGCGAAAGGAGACTGGGCATGACAAGACAGCATTGGATCCGGGCTACGTGGAAGGCTCTGCTGGTCGTTTCCCTGGGGGCGACACTTGCCTCGGCGGCGGTGTCGGATGGAGTAGTCAAGGTGGGGGTCCTGAACGACATGTCCGGGACGTACGCGGATCTGGCGGGGCCCGGTTCGGTGGTGGCTGCCCAGATGGCCATCGACGAGTTCGGCGGCAAGATCCTCGGCATGCCCATCGAACTGGTCTCCGCCGACCACCAGAACAAGCCGGATATCGCGGCCAACAAGGCCCGGGAGTGGTTCGACACCGGCAAGGTGGACGTGATCGTCGATCTGCCGACCTCCTCCTGCGCCCTGGCGGTCATGGAGGGTGAATTCAATTTGCAAGTGCACCAGCTACGGCGCAGGAAAAAACTTGGTGAGG
>JARGFW010000223.1 GCA_029211085.1 Deferrisomatales bacterium
ATACAGAAAAGTGGCTGCGGAGGCCGCATGAATCATAAATCAACGGGCTGCTAGGCCAGGGGGGCCTAGCCGGCACGGCGCGGCCGCTCTCCGCCGGGTGCTGTGGCACCTCTATCCTGGCGCGCTGCGCCGCAGCTCACGAAGGCCTCCTCTGTGAACTCGCACCCCGATGGTCCCATGACCTCCTGCGACGCTGCCGCCGGCGCGGCCCTGTCCTGCCTGCATCAGCACCTGTCCACCCTGCGGGTGGGGGTGGTCGGCGACGTGGTGCTCGACCGCTTCCTCTACGGCGCGGTGGACCGCATCTCCCCCGAAGCCCCGGTCCCGGTGGTAGACGTGGAGCGCGAGGTGTACCGCCTGGGTGGCGCCGCCAACGTGGTGCACAACATCGTCGCCCTGGGCGGCGGGGTTGAAGTGTTCGGGGTGGTGGGCGCCGACGCCGGCGCCGGGCGCCTGCGCCAGGAACTCGAGACCCTGGGGGCCGGCCAGGGAGGACTTCTGGAGGTGGCCGAGCGCCCCACGGCGGTGAAGACCCGGGTGATTGCCCAGCACCAGCAGGTGGTGCGCTTCGACCGCGAGTGGCGTGGCCCGCTCCCCCAGGATGTGACCCGCAACCTGCTCGACCGGCTGCTGGGCGGACTCGGGGCCCTGGGAGCGGTGATCGTCTCGGACTACGGCAAGGGCGTGGTGGGCCCGGAGCTCATGACGGCGTTGGTGGAAGGCTGTCGGGCCGCCGGCATCCCGTTGGCTGTGGACCCGAAGCCGGTCAACGCGGGCCTGTACCGGGGGGTGAGTGTAATGACCCCCAACACCAAGGAGACCGAGGCTTTGGTCGGGTTTTCGGTGCGCACCGATGCGGATGCGGCGCGCGCGGGCGCCGCTCTGCTGGAGCGCTTTGCCGGTGATGCGATGCTGGTGACCCGAGGCGAGCGGGGCATGACCCTGGTGGAGCGCGACAGGGAAGCGGTGCACATCGGCACCCGGGCCCGGGACGTGTTCGACGTGACCGGCGCCGGCGACACCACCATCGCGGCGCTGGCCCTGGCCCGGGCGGCGGGCTGCAGCTACCGGGACGCCGCCTGCCTGGCCAATGCAGCCGCCGGCCTGGTGGTGGCCAAATTGGGTACCGCGGTGGTCGGGTTGGAGGAACTGGGCGCATCGGTAGGCTGGTCGCCTCCGCCCCCACCGCTCCCCTGACGCCCTGCAGCCGTCCCGAACCGACCCATCCCGTATGCATGAGGACCCAACCGATGATACGCAGCATGACCGGCTACGGCCGGGCCGAGGGGGAGATCGACGGGCGCACCCTGTCCGTGGAGGTGAAAGCCGTCAACCACCGCTTCCTGAACTTCTTCGCTAAGCTGCCCGGCGACCTGCAGCGCTTCGAGCCCGACATCCTGGGGGTGGTCAAACAGCACCTGCAGCGCGGGCAGGTGAACGTGTTCGCCAACTGGAACCAAGGTGCGGACGGCGCCGGCCGAGTGCATATCAACCTCGAGGCCGCCCGTCAGGCGGGTCCTCTTCTGCGTCAGGCAGCGGAGGCGGCGGGAATCGGCGGCGAGCCCACCCTGGCCCATCTGTTGGCGGTGCCGGCGGTGATCACCCCCACCTCTTCGGCGCTGAGTTCCGGGGAGTTGTGGGCCCGTTGCACGCCTCTGTTCGAAGCCGCCCTGCGGGATCTGGACGGGCTGCGGATGCGGGAGGGGGAGCACCTGGTGGCCGATCTGCACGGGCGGCTGGGTGTTATCGGCGCCGCGGTGGACCAAGTAGAGGCGATCCGCCCGGGCATCGTGGAGGAGTACCGCGCGCGGTTGCACCGGCGGGTGGCGGAACTGGCCCGGGACCTGCCCTCCGACCTGGTCCAGGATCGGGTGGCGGTGGAGGTCGCCGTGTTCGCCGACCGCTCCGACGTCGCGGAAGAGGTGGTTCGACTGCGCAGTCACCTGGACAAGGTCGACGAGCTGCTCACCACTGGCGGGGTGGTGGGGCGAAAGCTGGACTTCCTCCTCCAGGAGATGAACCGTGAGACCAACACCATCGGCTCCAAGGCCTCCAACGCCGGTCTCACCGGGGTGGTGGTCGAGATCAAGTCCGAACTCGAGAAGATCCGCGAGCAGATCCAGAACATTGAGTGACGATTCTGCAGGACAGCGGAATCGCACGACCTCGAAGAGGCCGCCCGCAGGTCGAGGCCCAGTAAGGATCGAGTGAAGGGTGAATAGTGGACGGTGAACGGGGGGCTGGTGCCGCGTCTCCCTCCGCTACGTTCCCGGTCACTGTTCAGCGCCCGATCTTCAATATGCCTTGCCCCGGGAGAGTGTGATCGTCGTTTCCCGTTCCCTGTTCCCCCCTTATCGTTCACGGATTTCCCCCATGTCCCACGCGCGTTTCGTCCATCTCCACGTCCACTCCGAGTACAGCCTTCTCGACGGTGCGATCCGCCTCGGCGACCTGCTCGGCAAAGCCAAGGAGCACCGCCTGCCGGCGGTGGCGGTGACCGACCACGGCGCGATGCACGGTACGGTGGAGTTCTACAAGGGGGCCATGAAGGCAGGCGTCAAACCGGTGATCGGCTGCGAGGCATACATCGCGCCGGGCTCGCGCTTCGAGCGCCGCGCCAATGTGCACGGCGACACCAACTACCACCTGATCCTGTTGGCGCGGAACACCGAGGGTTACCGCAACCTGTGCCGGTTGGTCACCGTGGGCTACACGGAGGGGTACTACTACAAGCCGCGCATCGACAAGGAAGTGCTGCGCGCGCACGCCGAGGGACTGATCGGCCTGTCTGCGTGCCTCAAAGGCGAGGTGCCGAGGGCCGTACTGCGGGGCAACCGGGACGAGGCCCGGCAGCTGGCCGAGGAGTATGCGGCGATCTTCGGCGAGGGCAACTACTACTTCGAACTGATGGAGAACGGCATCCCCGAGCAGACCATCGTCAACCAGGGACTGATCGAGTTGGGCCGGGAACTGGGCATCCCGGTGGTGGCCACCAACGACTGCCACTACCTGGACCGGGCCGACGCCAGCAGCCACGAGGTGCTCGTCTGCATCCAGACCGGCAAGACCCTGGACGACGAGAAGCGCATGAAGATGAGCACCGACGCGTTCTACCTCAAGAGCCCCGAGGAGATGGCCGAGGCGTTCGCCTACTGCCCCGAGGCGATCGAGAACACCGTGCGCATCGCCGAGCGCTGCAACGTGGAACTCGAGCTCAAGGGCTATCACTTTCCGGAGTACCAACTGGAGCGCGAGGAGAGCCTGGACGACTGCCTGAACCGCCTGGCCCGGGAGGGGCTGGAGCGGCGGCTGGAGAGCTTCTCCTTCGACGATGCCGGGCACGAGCAGCGCATCCGCACCCAGTACGCCGAGCGCCTGGAGGTGGAACTCGCGGTGATTCGCGAGATGCAGTTCCCCGGCTACTTCCTGATCGTCCAGGATTTCATCAACTGGTCGAAGGCCAACGGGGTGGCGGTGGGTCCCGGGCGCGGTTCGGCCGCCGGCAGCCTGGTGGCCTACGCCCTGCGCATCACCAACATCGACCCGATCCCCTACGACCTGTTGTTCGAGCGCTTCCTAAACCCCGAGCGCATCAGCATGCCGGACATCGACGTGGACTTCTGTTTCGAGAACCGCGACAAGGCCATCGCCTACGTCACCGCCAAGTACGGCGAGGACCGGGTGGCACAGATCTCCACCTTCGGCAAGATGCTGGCCCGGGCGGTGATCCGCGACGTGGGACGGGTGATGGGGGTGAGCTACGGGGAGGTGGACCGCATCGCCAAGCTGGTACCCACGCGGCTGGGCATCACCCTGCGGGAGGCGATCGCCGAGGAGCCGCGGCTCAAGGAGGTGATGGCCCAGGACGTGCGCATCGCCGAGCTGGTGGAGCACGCCCTGCGCCTGGAGGGGCTCAACCGCCACGCTTCCACCCACGCCGCGGGCATCGTCATCTCCAAGGGCCCCTTGGTGGACTACCTGCCGCTCCTCAAGGACAAGGAGAAGAAGACCGTCACCCAGTTCGGCATGAAGGGTGTGGAGTCGATCGGCCTGGTCAAGTTCGATTTCCTCGGGCTGAAGACCCTCACGGTGATCGTCGATGCGGTGCGCATCGTCAACAGCTCCCTGCCCGCGGATCAACAGCTGGACATCGACGCCATCCCCTTGGACGACCCCAAGGTCTACGAACTGCTCTGCCAGGGGGAGACCACCGGGGTGTTCCAATTGGAGAGCGAGGGCATGAAGGAGCTGATGAAGAAGCTCCGGCCCTCCACCTTCGGGGACATCATCGCCCTGGTGGCGCTGTATCGCCCGGGTCCCCTGGGCTCGGGCATGGTGGACGATTTCATCCGCCGCAAGCACGGCGAGATTCCCGTCACCTACCCCCTGCCCGAGCTGGAGCCGATTCTCAAGGACACGTACGGAGTCATCGTCTATCAGGAACAGGTGATGAAGATCGCCCAGGTGCTGGCCGACTACAGCCTGGGCGAGGCCGACCTGCTGCGCCGGGCCATGGGCAAGAAGGTCGCGGCGGAGATGGAGCAGCAGAAGTCCCGCTTCCTGGAGGGGGCGAGCCGGCGCAAGGTGGATTCCAGGAAGGCTGCGGACATCTTCGACCTGATGGCGAAGTTCGCCGAGTACGGCTTCAATAAATCCCACAGCGCCGCCTATGCACTGGTCAGTTTCCAGACCGCCTATCTCAAGGCCCACCACCCGGTGGCGTTCATGGCCGGCTTGCTCACCAACGACCGCAGCAATACGGACAAGGTGGTCAAGAACATCGCCGAGTGCCGGGACATGGGCATCCCGGTGCTGCCTCCGGACGTGAACGAGTCCGACCTGTTCTTCACCGTGGTCGGGGACGCGGTGCGTTTCGGGATGGCGGCGGTAAAGAACGTGGGCGAGGCCGCACTGGAGAGCGTGCTGGCGGCGCGCCGGGAAGGCGGGCCGTTCGCCGGTCTGGTGGACTTCTGCGAGCGGGTGGATCTGCAGAAGGTCAACCGCAAGGTGGTGGAGAGCCTGATCCAGTGCGGCGCGTTCGACTCCCTGGGGGGCAATCGGGCCCAGTACCTGACCTACCTGGACGCGGCCCTGGAACGCGCCGCCACGGTGCAGCGCGACCGAGCCAGCGGTCAGACCAACCTGTTCAGCCTGTTCTCGGAGGCCGCCGGAGACGCTTCCGGCAACGCCGGCGACGAACTACCCGCCTTGCCGCCCCTGCCCCGGGTGGAACAGTTGCGCGCCGAGAAGGAGGTGCTGGGCATGTTCCTCACCGGCCATCCCCTGGGGGAGTGGGATGAGCTCCTCAGCACCTACACCGACGGCTCCCTGGCGGACATCTTGGTCAAGCCGGACAAGTCCACCGTCACTGTGGGGGGCATGGTGGCGAGCCTCAAGACCATCTTCACCAAGAGCGGCAACCGCATGGCGTTCGTCACCATCGAGGACATGGCCGGCAGCATCGAGGTGGTGGTCTTCGCCGAGTTGTTCGCCCGGGTGGAAGGCCTGCTGCGGTCGGAGGATCCACTGGTGGTGCGGGGCACGCTGGAGAAGAACGAGGATGTCGGAAAGATCCTGGCCGACGAGATCCTGCCCCTGGCCCAGGCGCCGGAGAGGCTAACCGAGTCGGTGCACATCCAGATCAACGCCGGCATCCACTCGGGCGAAGATCTGCTGGCGCTGCACCGGTTGCTGGGAGAGACCGAGTACCGGGGCGATGTGCCCGGGTTCCTGCACATCGTCATTCCCGACCGGGCGGAGACCGTGATCCGACTGCCGTCCACCCTGACCCTGCGCGCCAGCGCCGAGCTGAAAAAGGCGGTGGGCGGGTTGATCGGCAACGACTCGGCCGTATCGTTCCACTGAACGGCCACCCGCCCTTGTGCGCCGCGCCTTCGGGGGTGCCCCATGAACCGTGACGGAATCTACCGCTGTTTCGACGTCCGGCCGGTGCTGACGCGGCTGTTCTATCCCCGTTGCGAAGGGGGCGGAGGGCCGGCGACGGGGGAATACTGGCCCATCCCGGTGGCCGACGGTGTGCAGTTGGGGTGCCTGTGGTTCGACGGGGGGGTGCAGGCCCCCACGATCCTGTTTTTCCACGGCAACGGTGAGATCGCTGCGGACTACGCCGACGTGGGGCCGCTGCTGAACGGGCGGGGCATCAGCTTGCTGGTGGCCGAGTACCGGGGCTACGGGCGCTCCGGGGGGAGCCCCACGGTGGCGGCGATGATGGCCGATGCCCGCACGGTGTTCGAAGCGCTGGAGGGCCGCCGCGCGGGGCGGGGCGAAATCATGGTGATGGGCCGCTCCCTGGGCAGTGCCCCGGCGGTGGAGCTCGCCCGGATGTTGGGCTGGCCCCGGGTTTCCGGGCTGGTGCTCGAAAGCGGTTTTGCCCGGGCCAAGCCTCTGCTGCGCACCCTCGGGGTGGGCGAGGGGGAACTGGCGAAAATCGACAGCCCCGGCCTGGACAACGTGGACAAGATCAAAGCCTACCCGGGGCCCACCCTGGTGATCCATGGTGCCCAGGATCATCTGGTCCCGGTGGGGGATGGCCAGGCCCTGTACCAAGCCTCGGCGGCGGCGCACAAGGATCTGTTGGTGGTGCCCCGGGCCGACCACAACAGTCTGTTCCTGTACGGTCTCGACGCCTACCTGGACGCCGTGGAGCGGCTGGTGAAGGCCTCCCCCCTAGCCCGATAACCCACACTGCGGTTCCACTGACTTCGCAGTGTGGGGTCGCTCCTTTCCCGACCCAGGATGACGCGACAGATTTCTGCTCATCCTCCAGGGTCCCGCAGCCGATCAGGGACCCGGCTCCCTGCCACCCGGGTGCCCCCCATTGATGAGGAGACGGCCGTGGACGCAACCAGGATCCAGGTGGACAACAACCTGATCGACGCGATCATCCGCAGCACCAACGCGGGGCTGCAGATGGCCGGGGTACAGCCGGTGCCCGTGGGCATCTCCTCGCGGCCCGCCCAATCCCAGGAACTGTCGGTGGTGATCGGCCTGGTGGGTCAGCGCAACGGCACCGTGACGCTCAATGTATCCCAGCGGGCCACCCTGTACCTGGCCGGCCAGTTCACCGGCTCCACGTTCGCCGCGGTGGACGACGAGGTGTTCGACGCGGTGGGCGAGATCACCAACATCATCGCCGGTCGCCTCAAGGCAGAACTCTCCACCGAGCGCTACCAGATCGCCAACATCTCCTGCCCGTCGATCGTCATGGGGGGAGATTACCGGGTCCACCACTTCAGCGGTTTTAGCACCGCTTCGGTGGAGTTCGAGCTCTCCGGGGTGCCCAGCGTGTTCCTCAAGGAACGCATCTTCTCCACAACCGTGTCCCTCAGCCGGAGCTGAGCCGGAGCCGGCGCGTTCCGCGGCGGGTCCGGGGGGTCACGGCTCCCAGTTCAGACTGCGCTCCACCGCCTGTCGCCAGCGGCCCAGCAACTGCTGGCGGCGGGGTTCCTCCATGGTGGACTGCCAGCTTCGTGCGACCCGCCACTGGCTCCGCAACTCATCCGTGTCATTCCAGAAACCCACCGCCAGGCCGGCGGCGTAGGCGGCCCCGAGGGCTGTGGTCTCTGCCACCTCCGGGCGCACCACCGGCACCCCGAGGATATCGGCCTGGAACTGCATCAGCAGCTCGTTGGCCACCATGCCCCCGTCCACCCGCAGGCCGGCCAGCCGCACCGCCGAGTCCGCTTCCATGGCCTGCAGCACCTCCTGGGTTTGATACGCGGTGGCCTCCAGGGCGGCGCGCGCAAGGTGCCCCCGGCCGGCGAAGCCGGTAAGACCCACCACCACTCCCCGCGCGTCGCTGCGCCAGTGGGGGGCGAACAGCCCTGAGAACGCCGGTACGAAGAACACCCCCCCGTTGTCGGCCACGCTGCCGGCAAGGGCCTCCACCTCGTCAGCCGACCCGATCAGGCCCAGATTGTCCCGCAGCCACTGCACCAGGGCGCCGGCGATGGCCACCGAGCCCTCCAGTGCGTACACGGGGGCCGCTTCGCCGAGTTGGTAGGCCACGGTGGTGAGCAAGCCGTTCTGGGAAGGTACCGCGGTGGTTCCGGTGTTGAGCAGGAGAAAGCAACCGGTGCCGTAGGTGTTCTTCGCCTCCCCCGGCGCGAAGCACGCCTGGCCCACCAGGGCTGCCTGCTGATCCCCCAGGGCTGCGCACACCGGGATGCGGCCGCCGAACGGACCGTCCGCCATGGAGCGGCCGTAGCCCCCGGGATCGCTGCTCGGACGGATCTCCGGTAGCGCCTCTCTGGGCACGCCGAAGGTGTCCAGCAGGCCCCTGTCCCAGTCGAGGGTTTCGAGGTCCATCAGTTGGGTGCGGGAGGCGTTGGTGACGTCGGTGACGTGCTGCCCCCCGCCGGGCCCGCCCGTCAGGTTCCAGATCAGCCAGGAATCCACCGTGCCGAACGCCGCATCCCCGGCCGCCGCCGCTTCCGGGAGCCCCGGCACCCGATCGAGCAGCCAGCGCATCTTCGGGGCGGAAAACACTGCTGTCCGGTTAAGGTTCGAGATGGTCTTGCAACCATTGGAAACAAATAGA
>JARGFW010000224.1 GCA_029211085.1 Deferrisomatales bacterium
GGGAGATGGAAGGTCTCGCCACCGAGGAACTCTGCAAGGAATTCGAGGTGACGCCGACAAATATTTGGGTGATGCTGCATCGAGCACGCCTCGCTCTGCGGGCCTGCCTGGAACAGAGCGGGTTCAGAGGCGGAAGGGAGAGTACGTAATGCTTAGGTGCCGTGAAGCGGCCCGCTTGGTTTCGAAGAGTCTGGACGCGCCGCTGAAATGGAAGGAGAAACTGCCCCTCGGCCTCCACCTCGGAATGTGTCCTCGGTGTTCCGAGTATCGCCGTCAGCTGCTGGCGTTGCGATCCATGATCCGCGAGGAAATGGACCGTTTGCTCCACCCTGCAGACGGCGGCGACGAAGGGCTGACCCCGGAAGAAGAGGCCTCGCTGATCCAGGCGATTGCCCAGAGCGCGCAATAGCGAAGAGCCATTCGGGGCGACGTGCCTCGATCCCACCCACCCCTCCGCGACGGGAACTTCCGAATCTCTGCAGGTCAACCCCCTTTAAGGCTTCTCCACGTTCCGACATGGCTTCCACCGCCAGTGCTGTTCCGTCAGCCCCATGGGTGTAAGGATCTTGACCCTTCGGGCGACTCTTTTGGCAGAAAGGAGGTTCCCATGACGCAGGCGTTGACGTTGTTCTTTATTTTTCTGTTGGCATCCCCGGCGATCGCTTGGGATCTCAGCCGGCACAGCATTCCGGTAGAGGAGATTCGGTCGGGTGGTCCGCCGCGGGACGGCATTCCGGCGCTGCTCGAACCCAGGTTCGTCCCCGCGGCGGAGGCTTCTTTCCTGGCGGCGGACGATCGAGTCCTCGGGTTTGCCCACGGCGGGGAGGCTCGGGCCTACCCCATTCGCATCCTCTCCTGGCACGAACTGGTGAACGATCAGGTCGGCGGGACGCCGGTCCTTGTGAGTTGGTGACCCCTTTCCTTTGCGGGCGTCGTGTACGCCCGGGAGATCGAAGGGACCGCCTATACCTTTGGGGTGTCGGGGCTGCTGTGGAACGCCAACGTGTTGATGTACGACCACCAGACTGAATCCCTGTGGTCCCAGGTCAAGCGGGAGGCTGTGGCCGGTCCTCTTACGGGAACCCGCCTCCTCGCCTTACGTTCCACCGTCACCACCTGGGAGAAGTGGCGCCGGCGGTATCCGGAGACGGTCGTCCTGAGCCTCGACACGGGCCATTCGCGAGACTACGACGAGGACCCCTACGAGGACTACTACCGAAGCCGCCGAGGGATGTTTTCGCTCTTCCAGCCCGGTCCCGGTGAGGAGGAAAAGGAACTGGTGGCTGGCGTCGAATGGAACGGTCAGGTGAAGGCATATCCGGTGGCTGAACTCCGGCGGCGAGGCACGGTCGAGGATGCGATGGGAGGCCAGTCGCTGACGCTCGGTTACGAAGCTGAGACCGACCGCCTCACGGTGCGCTCCGCCGACGGGGCGGAGATCGTCCCGACGGTGACGTACTGGTTTGTCTGGAAGGGAATTCATCCGGGAACAGAACGATTCTCCCATACTCCGTGACGGAAATCGCCTCGCCCGGACCCCGAACTCCGCCGCCGGTTCCCGTTCAGCCGCAGTGCCGGCCCTTGAACACGCAGGGTTCGTAGAAGGTGCAGGCATCGCTCCGGGCGGGGTCGTTGTCACGCCGTGCCGGGCACATTGAGCACCCGGTGGCGGGACGATGGCGCGCGGTGCCGTGCACCCCGGGGGCTCTCAGCGCTCGGCAGTTTCGCGGGATTCGCACCATGACACCAGCAGAAGGCCCGCGGGGAACAATGCCGCCAGGGGCACGGCGGTCCAGACGCGGTGCTGGATGGCGATGCTCAGGGGAAGCAGGCAGTACGCGGCGAGGATAACCTGCGTGATCAACCAGCGGCGGACTGGCGTGTGATAGCGGCGGAAGCTGCCCGGTGCGGCGGTGCGTCCGCCGGTGCCGAACTTCGGGGTCCGCTCGAACACCCCACCGCGGCGCACCGCGCCGTCGAGCACGGCCAGGGCCAGGCTCGGCGCTAGCCCGACGGCCACCAGGGGGATCAGCGGCAAGCAGCGCAGGCGGCGCCGACCTGGACAGGTCAAGCCATAGGCCAGGTAGAAACAGAACAAGGCGCCATTGGCGCTGAGGAAGATGAGGAGATCCAGGCGCAGGAGTTGGTACGGGCCGATCCCGGTGCGCCAAGCGGCCACGGGGAACAGCGTTAACATGGTCAGGGCGCCGAGGAGCCAACCGAAATTGGCGAGCAGGTGGAACGACCCCTCGACCTTGACCGCCAGCGACAAGGGCGCGGCAAACAGACGCGGCAACAGCTTGCGTGCCGTCTGCACCGACCCCTTGGCCCAGCGCTGCTGCTGGCCGCGGAAGGCAGCGATGGTGACGGGCAACTCGGAGGCCACCACCACGTCGTCCAGGTAGACGAACCGCCAGCCGGCGAGCTGTGCCCGATAGCTGAGGTCCAGGTCCTCGGTGACCGTGTCCGCCTGCCAACCCCCGGCGCTCTCGATCGCCTCCTTGCGCCAGATTCCGGCCGTGCCGTTGAAGTTGAAGAAGCGGCCGTGGTGGCAGCGCACGCGATGCTCGATCGCGAAATGGGGCTCCAGGAGCAGGGCCTGAATGCGGGTGAGCCAGGAGTCGTCGGCGTTGCCGAACCCCCAACGGGTCTGCACCATGCCGACGTCGGGCGCGCGAAAGTGGGGGGTGGTCTCTTTCAGGAACTCGGGTGGGGGCAGGAAGTCGGCGTCGAAGACAGCCACCCGCTCCCCGCGTGCCCGTGCCAGGCCCCAGGCCAGGGCGCCGGCCTTGTACCCGGACCGCCCGGCCCGGCGCAACACCCGCATGTTCACTCCGCGGGCTGCCCAATACCCGACACGCTCGTCAACGATGGCTCGGGTGTCGTCGGTGGAGTCGTCGAGGACTTGGATCTCCAGTTTCTCTGCGGGCCAGTCGAGAGACGCGGTGGCGTCCAGCAGGCGGGCGGCGACAAAGCGTTCGTTGTAGAGGGGAAGCTGCACGGTGACCACGGGTAGTTCCTCGCCCGGGGCGGCCGGGGGCGGGGAAGGGTCCGGGTAACGCCGCACTCGGCTCCACAGCGCCAGCAGCCAGAGGCGGTGCAGGCCGTAGAGGGTGAGCCCGCCCATTGCGCCGAAGTGCACCGCAGCGCAGAACAGGATCAGCAGCCGGATCATGGAAAGCCCGCCCGCGTGGCGACATGGCGTGACTGGTTCGCCCCGGGGGAGGGGTCCATGGCTCGCCTCCCCCCGGGCTGCAGAGAGCCCTCTCCTCGAACAGAGCGGGCCCAGCCTTCGCCGCTGCCTCGCCTGGACTCCGCGTCGCCGTACACGACCACCGAGGGGCGTTCGCCCAGGTCCGCCCGGGCCAGTGCCCCAGCCAACTCCTTGGGGGGCAGTACGCGATAGGCGATTCCCTCGGTGTCGGTTCCCGTGTAATCCTCCCAGCCAAACGATCGCGCTCCCGGGAGATGGCTCTCTTGCCAACGTGCTTTCGGGTGTGCGTCGAGGACGACCCACGCACCGCGATTCTGGTGCACGGCAGCGGGTTCGATCTGCCCCAGATCGGCAGGCACGGCCGCTGCTGCAGGCGAACCCGCCGTACCGACCAGGCTTCCCATGAGCAGCCACAATACGAAACCCAGGGTGGCGCGAGGCCTTCTTCTGCTCATTGTTGTTGGTGCCTTTGCCGTGCTGGCGGCGCAGGCGCAGCTGCGCTTGGCCGTGCCGCTGCTGGTGGGCGGTACCACAGTGGTTTCCATGGCGCTGGCCGTCCTCCTCTACTTGGGCGAGCGGGGACGGGTCGGCTGGTCCGGGACCGTGATCCTGCTCGTCGCGTTGCTGTTGCGTCTGCTGTTCCTCGCCGCACCGCCGCAGTTATCCGACGATCTCTACCGCTATCTCTGGGACGGGCAGCAGCTATTGCGCGGCGCCAATCCCTACGCCGCCGCCCCGGCCGTCGCTTCTGTTCCCGCCGCACTGGATGAGCTGCGGCGGTTCGTGAATCACAGCGAACTGGTCACCATCTATCCCCCCGCGGCCCAGTTGCTGTTTGCGGCCGGTTCCCTTCTGGGCTGGGGCGTACTCGGGATGAAGGTCTTTCTCGTGTTCCTCGATCTCGGCAGCTGCGCCCTCTTGCTGCGACTACTCGATCGGCTCGCCCTGCCGCGTTGGCGGGCCGTGCTCTATGCCTGGCATCCGCTGCCGGTCCTGGAGATCGCCAGTTCGGGGCACATCGACGGGGCGGGCCTGCTGTTCGTGTTGTTGTCCTGCTACTGGCTCCTTGGCCGGGAGGACAGGGGGCCCGGCGCGGCACGCTGCGCCCTCGCCGGCGCCGCCCTCGGTTGGGCCGGGTGGGTGAAGCTCTTCCCGTTCGCCTTCCTGCCGGGCTTCCTCTGCCTGGTCCCGCGGGGCCGACGGCTGGCCTTCCTGGGTGGCGTGGGGGGCGTCAGCACCGTCTTGCTCCTGCTCTTCCACCATCACCTTGGGAATCTGGCCGATACGCTGCTCGTCTATGCCGCCCGCTGGGAGTTCGCCGGACTGGGCTTCACAGTGCTGCGAAACCTCACGGGGTCCGGGGTGGCCGCCCGCGGGGTGTTGGCGGGGGTATTTGTCGCCGTGGCCGCCGGCCTACTCTGGCGGCTGCATGGCGAACTGCGGGGACTGTCCCCCCGGGAACGCGCGTGCGATGGTCCGGGCCGCTCGTTGTTTCGCTTCTGTGCCGGGGTCGCGCTGGCGTTCCTGCTGCTGACCCCCACCCTGCACCCCTGGTATGCCCTATCCCTGGCGGTGTTCCTGCCCTTTGCGGCCGGACCCGCGAGCCTGGTACTGTGCGGGGCGGTGTTTCTCACCTATGGGGTACTCATCCCCTACGCGCTTCTCGGCCAGTGGGTGGAGAATCCCGTCGTGACCGCGGCGGTGTGCCTGGCCCCCGTGGCCGCCGGCCTCATTCCTTGGGGCCTCCGTCACTGGGCGGGTGCGCGACGTGCGCAGCCGACCTGAGGGAGCCGGGCTGGAGCACCGGTGCGGTGCGACCCAGCCACATCTCTTTGCCGATCACCCACAGGATCTTGCTGCCGGCTCGCACGATGCCCCACCCGGTGCGGCTGATTTTCGAGGTGCCGGCGATGCGCGCGTAGTAGGGCAGCGGCACCTCCCGCACCCGCAGTCCCACCTTCAGCGCCCGGATCTGCATCTCCACGGTCCAGCCGAAGTCTCGGTCGCGCATCTCGAGCCGCTGCAGGGCTGGCCACGACAGGGCGCGCATGGGGCCCAGATCCTGGTAGGCGTAGCCCCAGAACAAGCGGATCAGGCGCGTGGCCAGCCAGTTGCCGAAGCGCTGTTGCGGGCTCAAGGCCCCCGAGGTCTCGGGAATGCGCCGCGCCAGCACCAGATCCGCGTCTCCGGCAAGCAGGGGGGCCAGCAGGGTTTCCAGGTTCTGCACCCCGTCGCTGCCGTCGGCGTCGGCAAAGGCCACGAACGCCGGTGGCGCGTCCGCCAAGCGGGCGAGACCCGCCAAGCACGCCTGGCCGTAGCCGGGGACCGACTCGGTCACTACTTCGGCCCCGTTCGCCCGGGCGACCGCCGCGGTGCGGTCGGTCGAGCCGTTGTCCACCACGAGCACCTGCCCGATGCTCTTGGGTACGCGGCTGAGCACCACCGGCAGCGATTGTGCCTCGTTGCGGGCCGGTAGGAGCAGGGTAACAGAGGGTCGGCGTGGAGGCTTCCCATGGGAGCTGCTGTTGCCCAGGTCCATCACGGAGGAGCCTGGCCGCTGCATGCATCCGCGGTGGGCGAGGCCTCTCCGCCAGCCGAGACGGGATGGTTCCGCTTCTTCATGGTAGGACCCCCTCGTGTCACTCCCAGTCGCCCTTTGCGGAGCGCCCGTGGGTTCCGACGACCAGGATTCCCCGGGCTTCCCTCTGCACGCGACCGGCTCGCCTCAGGCGGGCCATGGCCCGGGTGACGCTCACCCGATGGGCTCCCACGAAGCGGCCGATCTCCTCGTGGGAGAGCGGGACCTCGATCAGCCAGCCGCGGGGATGGACGCGGCCCACCTTGCACGCGACGTTGGCGAGCACGGCGTACGTCCGTTCCTCCAGGGTCGGCTCGGACAGGGTACCGACCCTTTCGGACAGCCACCGGATCTGCGCCGTGAGACCCTGGATGACGGCCATTCCCACACCCGGCCGCTCCTGCGTCAGCGTTGCCAGCACGGCCTCCGTGAGCTCGCAAGTGACGCACGGCTCCAGGCAGGTCGCCGTGACCTCGACGGTACGCTCGCCGAGGAACGCTCCCTCGGCCAGCACGTCACCAGACCGGTACAGCCCCACCCAGGCGGTGCGCCCACCCGCAGAGCCACGGGCAACCTGAACCGTGCCCTCCTCCAGGAAGAACAGCGTGCCTCCCCGAGCCCCCTGCCGGAGCAGAACCTCGCCTGCCCCGTGTCGCCTCCTCTGCAGGTGGGTCGCCAGGCGTCTCTCGTCCTCTCGGCTCAGGGCGAGTCGCGACGTGGCGAGTCCCTTGTTGGGCAACGCATCGGCCTGCGGGACAAGCTGTCTGGGCAGGAGCGGTGAGTTTCTCGTCATCGGCGGGCTCTGGGGCGGAGAGAGTGGGCAGCATCGAGGAGAAAATAGGCGCTATCCGGCAAATAGGCTGTAGCGATCGCTACAACCGGAGGGGCAAATCGGGGCTACTCTCGACAAACGCTGCGACGATCCGTGGCCGGTGTCCGGCCACAGCACGAGGATGGGACCCTACCCCGGGGCCGCCTGCCGCTGGTGTAAGGGATCCGGCGCGGGCCCGACCCATATGGGACCGGTTGAACGGTGCGGCCGCGGGAAAGGGCTTTCACAAGTCGCGGGGTGAGGTATGTTTGCAGCCACGCCTCGACGGCTGGTGGTGCCGCGAGGGCTTGCCGGGGTCCGAAGAGCTGACAGACGAGGAGGAAACGGGATGGCCGACTACGAGTACGACCTGGGAATTCTCGGGGGCGGTGCCGCCGGGCTCACCGTGGCGGCGGGGGCCGCCCAGTTCGGGGCCAAGGCGCTCCTGATCGAGAAGGCGCCGAAGCTCGGGGGCGACTGCCTCCACTACGGCTGCGTGCCCTCCAAGACCCTCATCCGCACGGCTGGGGTGTGGTCGCAAGCGCGCCGGGCGGCGGAGTTCGGGCTGCCGAGTCTGGACCTGCCCCCGGTGGACCTGGAGGCGGTAATGGCGCGGGTGCGCTCGGTGATCGAGACGATCCAGGAGCACGACTCGCCGGAGCGGTTCTGCGGCCTGGGGGCCGAGGTGCGCTTCGGCGCCCCACGGTTCGTGGACGACCACACGGTGGAGGTGGATGGCCAGAGAGTGACGGCGCGCAGTTGGGTGATCGCCACCGGGTCGCGGCCGGCGCTGCCCCCGGTGGAGGGGCTGGCCGAGACGCCCCACTGGACCAACGAGACGGTCTTTTCCCAGACTGTGCTGCCCCCCCGGCTCCTGGTCCTCGGCGGCGGCCCCATCGGCCTGGAGCTGGCCCAGGCCTTCCAGCGCCTCGGCTCCCGGGTCACGGTGGTGGAGTTCCTGGACCAGATTCTGGGGCCCGAGGATGCCGACGTCGCGGCCATCCTGCGCGGCCGTCTGGAAGCCGAAGGGATGGAGATCCTCACCGGCACCAAGGCCGAGAAGGCCGAGCCTCGGGGCGACGGGGTGCGTCTCACCGTGGCGCCGGCCAATGGGGACGGGGAAAGCAGGACCTTGGACGCCGAGGCGCTCCTGGTGGCCACCGGGCGCCGGCCCAACGTGGAAGACCTGGGTTTGGAGGCGGCGGGGGTAGGGGTCACCCCGCGGGGCATCCCCACCGACGCCCGGCTGCGCACCAATGTCAAGCACATCTACGCCTGCGGCGACGTCAACGGCCAGTTCCCTTTCACCCACGTGGCTGGCTATGAGGGCGGCATCGCGCTGACCAACATTGTTCTCCACCTGCCCCGCAAGGCCGACTACGGCAAGGTCCCTTGGTGCACCTACACCGACCCCGAGGTGGCCAGCGTGGGGCTGAACGAGAAGCGGGCCGAGAAGGACGGGGTGGAGTACCGGGTGCTGAGCGAAGAGTTCGCCGCAAACGACCGGGCCCTGGCCGAGGGCGAGCCCCTGGGCAAGATCAAGGTGCTGGTGGATGGCAAGGGCAAGGTGCTCGGGTGTCAGATCATCGGGCCCCACGCCGGCGAGCTGATCCACGAGTGGATCGCCGTGGTGGCCGGCGGGGTGAAGCTCTCGACCCTGGCGGGGGCCATCCACGTCTACCCGACCCTGGCCGAGATCTCCAAGCGCGCGGCGGGCGGCTACTTCTCAGAGAAGCTCTTCAGCGACCGCACCAAGGGCGTGCTGAAGTTCCTCTTTCACCTCAAAGGCCGGGCCTGCGCGCCCTCTGTGGAGGATTAGACCGGCCGGTCACGGCGCAACCCTACGCGCAAAGGAGGTAGACCATGCAGTTGAAGGAGAGGCTGGAGGCGATGAAGGCGGAGGCCGCGACGAAGATGCCCCCGGAGGCCGCCGCCGTGGCCCGGCGCGCCACCG
>JARGFW010000225.1 GCA_029211085.1 Deferrisomatales bacterium
CGGGGGCGCGCATCCCTTCCCCGGGCCGCTCCGTGGCCACCTCTCCCCGCGAGGCGCGAAAGCGATGTCCTATGAGCCGGGCGGGAGCACCGCAGCGGATGGCTCAGCCCTTGCGGCTGGCCTTCTCGGCGACGCCGGAGGTACCGAAGCGGCGCTCCAGTTCGGCGGTGACCCGCGCGGGGGGGATGCCCCGGGAGCCAAGCAGCACCAGGGCGTGGAACATGAGGTCGGCCAGTTCGTAGACCAGGGCATCGTCGTCGCTGCCCTTGCCCGCCAACAAAACCTCCACCGCCTCCTCCCCCACCTTCTGGAGGATCTTGTCCTCCCCCTTCTCCAGCAGCTTGCAGACGTAGGAGTCGGGACTGGGGTTGGCCTTGCGCTGGAGGATGACCTGGTAGACGCGTTCGATGATGTCCATTTGGGGTCCAGTGAACGGTGATCAGTGACCGGTGATCGGTGGAGGCGTGGTTTCCGGTTCACCGATCACGGATCACGGGGTTTCAGAGCCTGACCGGCACTCCCCGCTTGGCCAGGATCTCCTTGACCTCCCGCACGGTGGTCTCGCGAAAGTGGAAGATGCTGGCGGCCAGGGAGGCGTCCGCCTTTCCGGCGGTCAGGGACTCGGCCATGTGCTCGGCGTTGCCGGCGCCGCCGGAAGCGATCACCGGAATCTCGATGGCCTCGGCCACCGAGCGGGTCAGCGGAATGTCGAAACCGTCCTTGGTGCCGTCGCAGTCCATGCTGGTAAGCAGGATCTCTCCGGCCCCCATGGCCTGCATGCGCCGCACCCACTCCAAGGTATCGATGCCGGTGGGGTTGCGGCCGCCGTGGGTGTACACCTCCCAGCCATCCTCCGGGGTCTCCCCGCGCCGTTTGGCGTCCACCGCCACCACGATGCACTGGGAGCCGAAGCGCTGGGCCGCGTCCCGTACAAACTCGGGCCGGTCCACCGCCGCGGTGTTGATGGAAACCTTGTCGGCCCCCGCCAGCAACAGCTTGCGCACGTCGGCGATCTCGCGCACGCCACCGCCCACGGTGACCGGCATGAACACCCGCTCCGCGGTGGCGCGAACCACGTCGATGATGATGTCCCGGGCGTCGCTGGAGGCGGTGATATCCAGAAACGTCAGTTCGTCAGCGCCCTGGCCGTCGTACAACTCGGCCGCCTCCACCGGGTCCCCGGCGTCGCGCAGGTTGACGAAGTTGGTGCCCTTGACCACCCGCCCCGCGTTCACGTCCAGGCAGGGGATGATGCGTTTGGCGAGCATGATTGGTGTCCTAAAGCAAGAAAGCGAAAGGCGTCTTTTGACAGGATTTCACGGATCGCACGGATGGAAGAGCTAGGTCACGAACCGGTCTTGAATCTTGATCTCCGGGTTTCAATCCGTGAAATCCGCGCGATCCCGTCCAAAAAACGAATTCAGCCGTTGATCTTCCCCTTGGTGAGGGCAATCGCCTCTGCAAGTTCCAATGTCCCCTCGTAGATGGCGCGACCGGTGATGACGCCGACGATGCCGTCCGCCTCCAGGGGAAGCAGTCGCTGGATGTCCCCGAGATCGGTCACCCCGCCCGAGGCGATGGTCCCTGCCCCGGCGTGGCGGGCGAACTCGGCGGTAGCCTCGTGGTTTACCCCGGTCTGCATGCCGTCCCGGGCGATGTCGGTGAAGATGAACCCGGCGGCGCCCTCCCCGGCCAGGGTCTTAGCCAGGTCCACAGCACGGGTCTTGGACACGTCGGCCCAGCCGCGCACCGCCACGAACCCGTCCCGGGCGTCGATCCCCACCAACACCTTCCCCGGGTGGGCAGCCGAGATGCGCCCCACCAGGGGCGGGTCCTCCAGGGCGGCGGTGCCGAGGATCACATAATCCAGCCCCTCTCCCAGCAGGCGCTCGGCGGTGGCCTGGTCGCGGATGCCTCCCCCCAACTCCAACTCAACGCCCACCGCGGCGCGAATCGCCCGTACCGCTTGCAGGTTCTCCGGCTGTCCGGAGAACGCACCGTCCAGATCCACCAGGTGGATGCGCTCGGCACCCAGGGCCACCCAGCGCCTGGCCATCTCGGCCGGGTCGTCGGAGTACACGGTGTCGTCGTCCATGCGGCCCTGCTTCAGTCGCACGCACTGGCCCTGCTTCAGGTCGATCGCGGGAATGATGATCATGTTCGATCCTTCGGATCGGCTGGAAAGCCAGGATGCTGGGACGCCAGAGCGCCAACCCCCACCCCTCCTTGGCCTGGTTAGCTTCCTAGCTTCCTAGCCGCTTCACCTTGTCCCAAAACGCCTGCAAGATTGCCAACCCCACCTTCTGGCTCTTCTCGGGGTGAAACTGGCTGGCGAAGAGGTTGCCCCGGGCGACGCTGGAGGCGAACTCCAGGCCGTACTCGGTGGTGGTGGCCACGATCTCGGGCTCCTCGGGTACCGGGTAGTAGGAGTGGACAAAGTAGACGTGGTCGCCGTCCGCGACCCCCGCCAGCACGTCCACGTCCTGCTTCTTCTGGAGCTGGTTCCAGCCCATGTGCGGTACCTTGAGCCACTGGCCGTCCCGGGTCAGGTCGTGGGGGAAGCGCACCACTTTCCCCTTAAGGATACCGAACCCGGGGGTGCGGCCGTGCTCCTCGCTCTCCTCGAACAAGAGCTGGTAGCCCACGCAGATGCCGAAGAACGGCACGTCCTCCAGGATCTTGTCGCGCACGATCTGAGTGAGGCCGAAGTGGTCCAGTTTGCGGATGCAGTCCCGAAATGCCCCCTGCCCCGGCAGCACCACCGCCCGGGCGGCGCGGATCTGTCCTGGGTCCCGGGACAGCACGGCGTTGACCCCCAGGTGCTCAAACGCCTTCTGCACGCTGCGCAGATTGCCCGAGTCGTAGTCGATGATGACCAGATCCAAGATTACAGGCTCCCCTTGGTGCTCGGCACGCCGCTGCGGCGGGGCTCCAGCCGGGTTGCGGCGTCCAGGGCGCGTCCGAACGCCTTGAATACCGCCTCGATGACGTGGTGGGCGTTGCGCCCCGACAGCACCCGCACGTGCAGCGTGGCGCCGGCATTGCGCACGAACGCCTCAAAGAACTCCCGGAACAACTCTGTATCCACCTCCCCGATCTTGCCTGGCGGGAGGCCATCGTCGTAGCTCAGGTGGGCTCGCCCGGAGAGGTCGATCACCACCTGGGCCAGGGCCTCGTCCATGGGCACCACGGCCTCGCCGAAGCGGCAGATGCCGGCCCGGTCGCCCAGTGCCTGGCTCAGGGCCTGCCCCAAGGCGATACCCACGTCCTCCACCGTGTGGTGGCCATCCACATGCAGATCCCCTTTGGCCTCCACCTCGATGGAGGCGAAGCCGTGCACTGCCACATGGGTCACCATGTGGTCCAAGAATCCCACCCCGGTGTGGACCGTGACCTGGCCCTGCTGGTCCAGGTCCAGACGCACCCGGACCTCGGTCTCCTTGGTCTTGCGATGGATCTCGGCGGATCGGGACATGGCAAGAACTCCGTGAACGGTCACTCGCCCCATCCCTGGGGCTCGCCCGTTGGGCGGCCTTCCCGGCCGTGCAATTCCGCTGCCCTGCGGAATTGTGAACAGTGCCTCGGACTTACCCTTTGCGCCCCACCCGCAACTCCACCGCCCTGGCGTGGGCCTCCAGGCCCTCCAGGCGGGCGAGGTGCATCACCTGGGGAGCGAGCTTCTCCAGGGCTGGGGAGGTGAAACCCACCAGGCTGGACCGCTTGATGAAGTCTTCCACTCCCAGGGGGGAGAAGAACCGCGCCGTACCTGCGGTGGGCAACACGTGGTTGGGGCCCGCGGCGTAGTCCCCCAGGGCCTCCGGGGTGTGGTGGCCGAGAAAGATCGCTCCGGCGTGGCGGATCCGTCCCAGCACCTCCCAGGGGCGTTCCACCGCCAGTTCCAGGTGTTCGGCCGCGAAGCGGTTGGCCACCTGGCAGGCCTGTTCCAACGTCTCCACCACGAACACCCCGCCCCGCTCCTCCCAACTGCACCGGGCGGTGTCCTGCCGGGGCAGGCGGGCCAGCTGTTGTTCCACTTCGTCCACCACGGCCGCGGCGAAACCGCGCTCGGTGGTCACCAGCACCACGGTGGCCATCTCGTCGTGCTCGGCCTGGCTGAGCAGATCCGCCGCCACGTGGGCCGGATGGCCGGAGCCGTCGCTGACCACCAGGATCTCGCTGGGGCCGGCCACCATGTCGATATCCACGGTGCCAAACACCAGCCGTTTGGCGGTTGCCACGTAGATGTTGCCGGGGCCGACGATCTTGTCTACGGCAGGGATCGACGCGGTGCCGTAAGCCAGGGCCGCCACTGCCTGGGCTCCCCCCACCCGATAGACCTCGCGGACTCCGGCCAGCCACGCCGCTGCCAACACGTGGGGATTGGTCTCGCCATCCGGTGTGGGGCACACCATGGCGATACGCCCCACCCCGGCGACCCGGGCGGGGATCGCGTTCATCAACACACTGGAGGGGTAGCTGGCCTTCCCGCCGGGCACATACAGGCCCACGGAGTCCAGGGGGGTCACCCGCTGGCCCAGCACCACCCCGTCGGTCTCTTCCACCAGCCAGGTACGGTCCAGCTGTCGCGCGTGGAACGCGCGAATGCGCTCGGCGGAAAGCTCCAGGGCGGATCGGTCCGCGTCGCTTATGGCGTGCCAGGCGCGTTCCAGTGCGGCCTCGGGAATGCGCAGGTCAGCGGCAGTCAGCTCCACCCGGTCGAAACGGGCGGTGAGTTCCAGTACCGCGGCGTCGCCCTCGGCCCGGACCCTGGCAAGGATCTCCCGCACCACGCCCTCAGCTGCCGCGGTGTCGTCCACGTCGCGGGACACCAACCGCTCCAGTTCGGCGTCGAACCCGGCTTCGCCCCGGGCCAGTATGCGCTTCATCACCCCTCCCCGGCGTCGGCGGCCAACTGTTTCTGGAACGTCCGCACCAACTCGGTAATCGCCGCGGTGCGGGTCTTCATGCTGGCACGGTTGACGATCAGCCGGCAGGTGGACTCCAAGATCGTCTCCACCTCCACCATGCCGTTCTGTTTCAGGGTCTCCCCGGTGGACACCAGGTCGACGATCTGGTCGCTCAAGCCCACCAGGGGCGACAGCTCGATGGAGCCGTATAGTTTGATGATCTCCACCTGCACCCCCTTGCGCCGGAAGTACTCCTCGGTGAGGCGCGGGTACTTGGTGGTCACCCGGGTGCGGGACAGCTTCGCCCCGGTGCCCAGACCCACCCCCGCCGCGGGGGCCGCCACCACCAGCCGGCAGTAGCCGAAGCCAAGGTCCAGGGGCTCGTACACTTCGGGATCCTGCTCCAGCAACACGTCCTTGCCCACCACCCCCAGGTCTGCCGCGCCGTGCTCCACGTAGGTGACCACATCCTGGCCACGCACCACCAGGAAGCGGTACCCCGGCACGTCATAGATGAGTTTGCGGGAGTCGTCCAGCACATGGGAGCACATCACCCCGCAGCGGTCCAGAAGCTCCAGGGTGTCGCGCAGGATGCGGCCCTTGGGCAGGGCAAAGGTCAGAGGTTCGGACATGGGACCGCTGTGAGTTGTGAGTTGTGAGGTAGAAGAGTATCTCAAGTTGACGGGAAGACCGCCAGCATTGCGCCCACTGCACGTGCCGGGGGGCCTTCCTGCCCCCCCTGCCCCCGGGTGCGGTGTGCCGTCTGGGCGGAGCGGCCGGGGCGTACCATAGGAAATCCCCCGGTATCCGGCGCCACGCTCCGAAACCGTGTCGCCGTGAGCGACCCACCACCCCAACCGGAAAATCGCCATTCCGGACACGCCGCCCAGACGGCACACCGCGCCCGCCTCACCCCCCTACTCCTTGATGCGCTCGATCTGCGCCCCCAGGGCCCCCAGTTTCACTTCCAGCGCTTCGTAGCCACGGTCCAGATGGTAGACCCGGCTCACCGTCGTGGCGCCTTCGGCGGCCAGGCCGGCCAACACCAGGGCGGCGCTGGCCCGCAGGTCGGTGGCCATCACCCTGGCGCCGGAGAGCTGCGCCACCCCGCGCACCATGGCGCTGGCCCCCTCCACGGTGATGTCCGCTCCCATGCGGCTCAGTTCGCTGACGTGCATGAAGCGGTTCTCGAACACCTTCTCCGTGATCACGCTGGTGCCGGTGCCCTTGCACATGAGCGCCATGAACTGGGCCTGCATGTCGGTGGGAAAACCGGGGTGGGGGCTGGTACGCAGATCGACGCCACAGCGACGTTGCCCGGATACCACCCGCACCCGCTGCCCCCCCAGGTCCGTCACCTCGGCGCCGGCCTCGCGCAGTTTCACCACGAACGCATCCAGGTGGTCGAGCCGGGCGCCGACCAGGGTGATGTCACCGTCGCACAGGGCCGCAGCGGCCATCAGGGTTCCCGCCTCGATGCGGTCCGGGATCGGGGTGTGGTCGAAGGGGATCAGCGCATCGACCCCGTCGATCTCCAGAACCGCAGAGCCAGCCCCGCGGATACGGGCCCCCATGGCGATGAGGCAGGCGGCCAGATCCTCCACCTCGGGCTCCCGGGCGGCATTCTCGATCACCGTGGTCCCGTCGGCCAGGGCCGCCGCCATCATCAGATTCTCGGTTCCGGTCACCGTGGGGATGTCGAGCACGATGCGCGCCCCCCGCAGGCGCAACGCACGCACGTCCACGTAGCCGTGCTCCAGAACCACCTCGGCCCCCATCGCCTCCAGCCCCTTGAGGTGCAGGTTGATGGGCCGGGCGCCGATGGCGCAGCCCCCGGGCAGGCTCACCCGGGCTCGGCCGAAGCGGGCCACCAGGGGGCCCAGCACCAGCACCGAGGCGCGCATGGTCTTGACCAACTCGTAGGGTGCCTCGCGCCCGTCGACGGCTGCGGCGTCTATCAGCAGGCCGCCGTTGTCGGGCCGGACCCGGGCGCCCAGGTGTTCCAGCAGCAGCCCCAGGGTGCGCACGTCGGCCAGCTTTGGGATCCGGCGCAGGTGGCTTTCGCCGCCGGCCAGCAGGGCCGCGGCCATCAGTGGCAGCACCGCGTTCTTGGCCGCGCCTATCTGGACACTGCCCCGCAGCGGCCGGCCTCCTTCGATGACGAGTGCGTCCATAGAATCAGTGATCCGTAAACCGTGAACGGTGAACAGGTAACGACAAGAAGCACACGGCGGGGTCGCCTTCCGCAACGGGAAACGCCCAAGGCGACGGGACCCTCAACGCGGCGCCTCGGCCAGCACGACCCGGGGGATACCCGCGTAGTCTTCGCGGAGTTCCACATGGAGGTAGCCGGCCCCCGCGAACAGGGTGCGCACGTCATCCTGCTGGCCGGCGCCGAACTCCAGGGCCACCACCCCGCCGGGCTGCAGATACTCCGCCGCGCCGGCGGCGATTCGGCGCACCAGGTCCAGCCCGTCGGCGCCGCCGTCCAGAGCCAGGTGCGGGTCGTACCCCGCCACCTCGGGCTGCAGTCCGGCGATCTCCCCCCTGGGAATGTAGGGAGGGTTCGACACGATCAGTTCGAAGCGTTCACCCTGCAATGGCTCGAACAGGTTCCCCTGGCACCAGCGGACCCGGTCCCCCAGGCCGTGGTGGGCGGCGTTGGCCGCCGCCACCTCCAGGGCCGCAGCCGAGCAGTCCACCCCCACCCCGGTCCAGCCCGGCTGCTCGCTGAGCAGGGCCAGGAGGATCGCCCCGGAGCCGGTGCCCAGGTCGACCAGGCGCCCGGCCGCCCCCATGCGTTCCAAACTCACCTCCACCAGCCGCTCCGTCTCGGGTCGCGGCACCAGCACCCGGCCGTCCACCGCCAGCTCCAGGGACCAGAACTCGCGGCGTCCCACCAGGTGCGCCACCGGCTCGCGCTGTCCGCGGCGCCGCACCAGCTCCCGGTACGCGCCGACCTCCACCGCTTCCAGCGGGCGCTCGAACTGCACGTAGAGCTGGATGCGGGGTACCCCGAGCACGTGCGCCAACAACACCTCGGCGTCCAGGCGGGGAGACTCGACACCGCGCTTGGCCAGATACTCGGTGGTCAGGCGGACCAGTTCCAGCGGGGTGGGATGCAACGGTTCAGGACTCGCCGTGGCCGAGGGCGTCGGCCTGGGCGTGGGACACCAGGGCATCCACCACCGGGTCGAACCCCCCTTCCATGACCTCTGCCAGTCGGTACAGGGTGAGGTTGATGCGATGGTCGGTGACCCGGTTCTGGGGAAAGTTGTAGGTGCGTATGCGCTCGCTGCGGTCCCCTGAGCCGACCTGTGAGCGGCGTTCCTCCGAGCGCTCGTCGTCCGCTTCGCGCTGGGCCTGCTCGAACAACTTGGCCTGCAGGATCTTCATGGCCCGGGCACGGTTCTTGTGCTGTGATTTCTCGTCCTGGCAGCTCACCACGATGCCGCTGGGCAAGTGGGTCAAGCGCACCGCCGACTCGGTCTTGTTGACGTGCTGGCCGCCCGCTCCACTGGCCCGAAACACGTCCAGGCGGATGTCCTCCGGGTTCACCTGCACATCCACCTCGTCGGCCTCGGGCAGCACCGCCACGGTCACCGCCGAGGTGTGGATGCGCCCCCCCGACTC
>JARGFW010000226.1 GCA_029211085.1 Deferrisomatales bacterium
CCTGGGTGGAGATGCGCGGGCACAGGTAGCGGTGGCCTTCCATCACGCTGCGCACCGCCAGCACCAGTTCCGCGGCGGCGGAGTCCTTCAGGGCATAGCCGTCCGCGCCGTTCTGCAGCGCGGCGAACAGGTGCTCCTCGGTGCGGTGCACCGTCAGGATCAGCACCTTGATCGCCGCGTTCTGCTTCTTGATCTGCCGCAGGGCCTCCATGCCGGTCATCCGCGGCATGGACAGATCCAGCAGCACCAGATCCGGCTTCAGCGTCTCGCAGGCCTGCACAGCGGCGAAGCCGTCGCTGACCTCCCCCACGATGTCGATGTCCTCGATCCCGCCGAGCAGGGCCTTCAGCCCCTCCCGGAGGATGGTGTGGTCCTCGGCGATGAGAATCCGTGTCGGCTTCATCCTTAAATCCCGCCCCACAAACGCCGCGATCGTACCTTCCCCGCGGGATGCGCCCGCAACCCTGATCGTTTCGTCCGGACCGGAAAAAACTTGAGCCCCGGGCCGGGCGCCGCAGCACAGTACATACCCGGAATCCGTCCCGTTGCAACCCTCCCCCGAACCGGAGGTCCCGCCCGAACCCGCCCCCACCGCCTGCTCGCCGGGGTTCGGACCCCTGCGGGAAGAATACTACGGACCCTACCCGACAAATGGGTGTTTCCCCCCATAGCCGCTATTTCTTGACCCGACTAGTATCTTTTCATCGACCGGCGAGCTGTGGTCCCACGTCGCCCGAAACCTGCGGGAGGGGGATCGTTCGATATGGGGAAAAACCATGCGCGTCTTGATTGTTGATGACAATCTGCTGTTCCGGGAAATCGTGAGGAGCGTGGTGCGCGTGAACTACCCGTCGGCCGTGGTGCGGGAGGCAGAAGACGTGGTTTCGGCACTGGCCGCGGCCAAGCACGGGGGTACCGACGTCGCCTACGTGGACCTCTGCCTCCCCGACGGCAACGGGCTCGACGTGCTGGAACGACTGCGCGAGGCCAACGGCGACGCGGTGCTCGCCTGCTGCACCAACTACGACTACCCCGAGTACGGCGACGAGTCCCTGCGGCGAGGCGCCGATTTCTTCATCCCCAAGGAGTCCCTGGACGCGGGGAAGATCCTCGCGGTCATGGCCGAGGGCTGCCGGCGCGGCGCCGAGGCCGGGGGCGAGACGGTCGATCGAAGCGGGTCATGCAACGGTGGAAATTGAGGGTTCGAGCCGGGTGTCGGAACAGCCGGGAAGGGGAGGGCGCGCAGGGGCCGCGGCCGGACAACCCGCGTGGCAAACCGGATCGGCGGCAGGCCTGTGGACAACGATGGGAACAGTTTATGCGTCAAGGAATGAAGCAGAGATGAAGAAAAGCCATTCCCAGCCGGGTTACCGGGCAGGGGCGACCCGCGGGAAATCGGGGGATTCCGAAAAATACTGACTGGTTGGGTGCTTTTTTAGGCCTCGCCGCGCTCCCCAGGGCGGGGATGCCGGTCCGGGCCGAGTGGGAAAGAGTTTTCCATAGTTTGCCCCTGGCGGTGACACGCCACCCGGGAAGCGCCTCCGCAGGGACCCACTCTCTGTCAGGCGAGACCAAGAAAAAGGGGTCGGCAAGTACAAGAAGATCCGGCCACCACCCCGAAAGAGTCCACGGAAACGGCGGGGGCAGGGCAGAAGGAGGCAGCCGGCCGCCGCAGCGGGATACACGAGATCAGAGGGGAACGACGTGCAAGGCAGCGTAGCGTGTGGAGCAGGATGGTTTCAGACCACCGGGGAAAGAGAGAAGGAGAACTGACATGACCAGACGAAGCTTCAGAGTCCCAAGACTCCTGTTGTTGGGAGTCGCTGTCTTGTCCCTGGGGATCGGCCCAGGCATCAGCTCGGCCGCAAAGGGCGGCAAGGCTGCCACCAAAGACCAGGTATTCCAGAAATTCAACAAGGTGACGCCGGCCGAGCAGAAGGCCGCCGCCCAGCGGGCCAAAGACCTCGGGCTGCAACCGGCCGCGGTGGGTATCCCCATCCCCGGTCCTGGCAACGTTGAAGAAGGCCCGGGCGGGGTCCCGCACTACTTCGGTCCCTACGGCAACTGGGCCTTCAGCCCGCTCCCCAGGGGCGCCGCCGTGGTCACCGTGACGGACGTGGGCACCGGGTATGTTGATCCTGTGGTCACCATCGACGATGCCTATGGCGACAGTGGCGCACAAATATCCTGTACCTTTCTGCCGGGCGCTCTGGCCCTCGGGGATCTGACGGTAGACCCGGCGTGCCCCGCCAATTTCGTCGCTCCGGTCGTCACCATCACGGACTCCATGCCTGGACCGGGCACCGGAGCCGCGGCTACGGCGGCCCTGGCGCCGTCTTCCATTGATACCATCGCGGTCGACCTGCCAGGCACCGGCTATAGCAACCCTGTCGTTACCATCACGGATGCGGCAGGCACCGGCACCGGGGCCACAGCGACGGCCACCGTTGATGGGACAGGCGCGATTACGGGCATCACGGTTGACGCGCCGGGCGCGGACTATACCGCTCCGGTCGTCACCATCACGGACGACCTGGGGGGCCCCGGTACGGGCGCCACGGCCACGGCGACCCTGGCTCCGTCTTCCATTGCTACCATCGCTGTCGACCTTTCAGGTAGCGGTTACCTGGCACCGCTCGTCACGATCGCCGATGCGACGGGCACCGGTGCCGCGGCGACGGCAACGGTCGATGGGACCGGCGCGATTACGGCCATCACGGTTGACGCCCCGGGCGCGGGGTATACGGCTCCGACCGTCACCATCACGGATGCTCCCGTTCCTGGCCCGGGCACGGGCGCCATGGCTGACGCGGGCATCGTCCCCGACGGCCTGACCGGCATTCAGAAGTTCGTCGACCCGCTGAAGAACATCCCGCTTGCCGTTCCGGACGTCGTCACGTATCCGGGGTCTGACTATTACGAGATCGCGCTGCGGAAGTACGTGGAGCAACTGCACTCCCAGTTGCCCGCGACGACGCTGCTGGGCTACGTGCAGCTCAATAGCGGCACGGCCAACGTCTATGACGCCATCACGAATCCCACCGGATGCGTGCGTCCAGGGGATGTGAATCCGGATCCAACCACCCTCGTCGAGTGCACGGTTGCCGACAACACCGTCGCCCCGGCGCCGATCGGTTTCCTGGGACCCACGGTCGTGGGCGAGAGCCATCGGCCCGTTCGCTTCTGGTTCCAAAACCAGCTTCCGGTGGGACCGCCGGATCCCGTGACCGGCGCCCGCCCGGGCGATCTTTTCATTCCCGTGGACGAGACCATCATGGGTTCCGGCCTGGGGCCGGCGTTGCCAGGCACGGCGGGCGAGACGTTCACACAGAACCGCGCCTCCGTCCACCTGCACGGCAACAACACCGTGTGGATCAGCGACGGTACGCCCCACCAGTGGATCACCCCCGCAGGAGAAACCACTTCCTATCCGCAGGGAGTCTCTGTCCGGAACGTGCCGGACATGGACCCGGCGAGCGTCGACTCCCCCACGGACGGGACCATGACCCTCTATTACACCAACGCGATGAGCGCGCGGCTGATGTTCTACCATGACCACGCCCTGGGCATCACCCGCCTCAACGTGTATGCCGGCCAGGCCGCGGGGTACCTGCTGACCGACGTGGCCGACCAGGACATGATCAACGGGACGAACGAATCCGGCGTGAATCCCGACGGCCTCAAAGTCCTCCCGGGCCTCGGTATTCCCCTGGTCATCCAGGACCGGACCTTCGTGGACCCCACCACGATCTTCGCCCAGGACCCCACATGGAACTGGGGAACCGGGGCAAGGGATGCGAATGGGAACATCACCGAGGCAATCCTCGGAGACCTCTGGTACCCCCACGTCTACATGACGGTCCAGAACCCCTGGGACCTCACCGGCACCAACGCCTTCGGCCGCTGGCACTACGGCTCCTGGTTCAACCCGCCCGTGCCCGAGTGCGTCAACGGGCTCCCGGTGGGGTGCATCGAGGTCGGGCCCGTGCCGAACGAGTACTATCAACCCGTCTGTGACGGTCTGCCGGATCCGGTGAATGCCACCTGCACGGCGCCCTGGGAGCCGCCCATGCGGCCGGGGGTTCCGAACCCGTCGATGCCGGGCGAGTCTTTCCTGGACACACCGGTCGTCAACGGCGCCGCCTACCCCTACCTGGACGTGGAGCCCAAGGCGTACCGGTTCCGCATCCTGAATGCCGCCAACGACCGGTTCTTCAACCTGCAGCTCTACGTGGCGGCGGACAAGAACACCCCGACCACGCCCGGCACGGTTGGTACCACGCTGTGCGATGGGGCCGTGCCGGTTGCAGACTGCACCGAGGTCAAGATGGTACCGGTCAGCGTGGCTCCCGCGAACCAGTTCGCGGACACGCCGAGCGGCATTCCTGACCCGACCACGGCCGGCCCGCCCTGGATCCAGATCGGCACCGAGGGCGGCTGGCTGCCGGCACCGGTGGTGGTGCCCCAGCAACCCATCGGCTGGAACGTCGACATGGCGTTCTTCAACTTCGGCGTCGTCAATCAGCACTCCATCTTCCTGGGAAGCGCGGAGCGGGCAGACGTGGTCGTCGACTTCAGCGCCTACGCCGGCAAGACCCTAATCCTCTACAACGACGCCCCGGCGCCGGTCCCGGCCGGCGCGGCGCCCTACGACCACTACACGGGCGACGGCAACCAGATGGATGCCGGCGGCCCGCCCAACACGCTGCCCGGCTACGGCCCCAACACCCGCACCATCATGCAGATCCGGGTGGCAGATTTGCCCCCAGCAGAGCCCTATGACCTAGCGGCGCTCGAGGCAGTGTTCGCCAAAAAGACCGGTATTAAGACAGGTGTGTTCGAGGTGACCCAGGACCCGATCATCATCCCGCAGGCCGCCTACGACTCCGCCTACGACAACACGTTACCGGCGACCGCCGCGGAACAGTACATCCAGATCGCCGACTCGCAGAAGACCTTCCAGCCCATCGACGCCGCAGGGGTTCCTCAGGCGGTGGTCACGATGCCGTTGGAGATGAAGGCCATGCACGACGAGATGGGCGGCGTGTACGACACCCTGCACGGCCGGATGACCGGAATGCTCGGCCTGAGCCTCCAGAACTCCCCGATCCACGTGCTGGTCCCCTACCCCTACTCGAGCCCGCCCACCGAAGTCCACGCAGGCTCGGTCGCCGGGAGCCAGATCGGCGTGCTCCCCGACGGGACGCAGATCTGGCGGATCTTCCACAACGGGGTGGACACGCACCCGGTGCACGTGCACCTGTTCAACGCACAGCTGGTCAACCGCCTCGGCCAGGACGGCGCGCTGCTGCCGCCCGACCCGACCGAGCTGGGCTGGAAGGACACCTTCCGGATTAACCCGCTGGAGATCATCTACCTGGCGATGCGGCCGGCCATCCCCACTGTGCAGCAGCTTCCGTTCGAGGTGCCCGACAGTGTTCGCCTGATCGACCCGTCGCTGCCCGAGGGGGCCACGCTGCTCCCGCCGGCGCCCGCGGGTTGGTTCGACCCGGCCGGCAACCCGATCCCGGAGATCCTCAACCACTACGTCAACTTCGGCTGGGAGTACGTGTGGCACTGCCACATCCTCTCCCACGAAGAGATGGACATGATGCACTCCCTGGTGGCGGCCATGCCGCCGTGGGCACCGACCGGTCTTATCGCCGCATGGAACGGAAGTACCGTCGGCAACCGGCGCGTTACCCTGAACTGGACGGACACCTCCCTGAAGGAGGCCGGGTTCGCCGTCCAAAGGGCAACCAATGACACGTTTACGACGGGACTGACCACCTTCAATGTGGCCGCCGCAACCGCGCTTGCGCCGAGCACGGTGGTCTATACCGATACCACCGTCGAGGCCAACACCCGGTACTGGTACAGGGTGTACGCGTTGGGCAGCCCCGTGGGGGACGTCCAAACGGCAGGGTTCCCCACCACGGTCGTCACCTCCGTTTCCGGCACGGTTTCGGTGGATGTCGGGATCGTGTCGGCAGCAGGGCCGGCAGCTCCGACCGCACTGGCGGCGGCGGTTGAAGCCGGGCCGCAGGCGCTCCTCAGTTGGACGGACAACGCGGCCGACGAGACCGGCTTTGTGGTCGAGCGCTGTACCGGATTGACCTGCAGCGGCGACCCTGCCAACTTCGCCCTGATCGCCACCGTTGGACCCAGGACGAAGGGCTCGTCGACCGTAACCTACGTGGATGCCACGGTGACGGCCGGTAACTCGTACTCGTACCGGGTGGCTGCGGTGAACGCAGCCGGGACGTCAGCTTACACGAACATCGTTGCGGTGTCGGTTCCCGCAATTCCGACGGCACCCACGGGCTTCACGGTGTCGGTCGTGAAGGCGGGCGGCAAGAATTACACGGCGACACTAAACTGGGCGTCTGGCGTTGATCCATCCGACTTCACGATCGAGCGTGCCACGAACCTCTCGTTCACGACCGACCTGAATACTTCCACGGTCGCAGGCACCCTCAGGACGGCAACCCAGACCGTGAAGAGTAACACCACGTACTACTTCCGGATTCGTGCGAACAACATTATCGGAGGCTCGTCCGCCTGGGCGAACGCGCTGCCGTTCCCCATCCGCACCGGTCCCTAAGTAACAGCAAGAGGTAGTCTTTTCGGGGAGGGAGCAATCCCTCCCCGTTTCTTTATGGGCCGGATGCCCGGTACCCCGCGGAGCGCAGGGATGCGCGGGAGCGGGGTTATCCAATTGCCCACGCCCACGCGGTCACCCGCGTTGCCGTGGCGACCCTGCACCGGGTCCTGATCGTTGGACCCAAACCCTCTGTACCTGACGCCGGCCTCGCCGCCTGTTGTGGAGGGGAGACTCAAGGAGGAATCGACGATGTACAAGCCGTCTTGCGGTTCACCGGGTCACCGGCGCAGCAAGGTTGTGTTTTGGTACCCATCTCTCCTGGCGGGATTCCTGCTCGTGGCGGGCGCTGTCTTCGCTGGGGGCCCCCCAGCCGCGGTGCTGGACAAGCAGCAGGCGAAGGTGAAGCGGGTCATGGGGATACAGGAGGACGTGACGCCGTTCCTGATGGTATCGGAGGACGTTCTCGGCACCGCCACCGGGGTGGACGAGGACGGGGAGGTGGTCCTCGTCGTCTACGTGAATCAGCGCGGCAAGGCCATGGCGGAACTCGTCCGGGCCCTGCCCAAGGCGATCCGGGGTGCACCCGTGGTGGTCGAGACCACCGAGCCGTTCCGCGCCCTGCGCCGGGTGAAGACGCCCTCGGTGGAGGTCAGCCACACGGCACCGCAAGCGTCGCCGATCCAGCTCGGGACCTCGGGCGGGTGGGGCCAAGACCTGGCCAACGGGTACTGCTGCGGCGGCACCCTCGGGGCGCTGGTGGAGATCGACGGAGCCCAGCACATCCTCAGCAACTACCACGTCTTCGAGGCCGACATCGTCCCCGGGGGCAACGGCGACGTGGCCACCACTGGCGACCCGGTCCTCCAACCCGGCCTCATCGATGTCTCGTGCAATGCGGGCGGGGCGCAGGCGGTGGCTACCCTCGTGATGTCCACTTCCCTGCCGGGCAGCAACGTGGACGCCGCCGTCGCCCGGGTCGTTCCGGGCATGGTGAGTCCCGACGGCGCCATCCTGGAGATCGGGGTTCTCTCCGCACAGACGGCCGACGCCTCCCTGCGGCAGAAGGTCAAGAAGAGCGGCCGCACGACCGGCCTGACCCGGAGCACGGTCTCCGGCCTCAACGCCACACTGTCCGTGGCCTACGACGACGAGTGCGCCGGGGGCACTGCGTTCACCAAGGTCTTTACCGGCCAGATCGTGGTCAAGAACCGGGACAGCAGCTTCCTCGCCGGCGGCGACTCGGGCGCGGTGCTGGTGGAGGACGTCGCCGCGGATCCCCGCGCGGTGGGCCTCCTCTACGCGGGCAGCAGCACCCTCGCGGTTGCCAACCCCATCGACGATGTGCTGCAATTCCTGGGCGCGACGATGGTCGGACAGTGAGGGCAGGCTGCCTCCGCGGTCCCACAGGGGAGGCCGCGCGGACGTTTGGCTGATCTGCCTTGCCCTCTGGCTCCTCGCCGCCGCCAGCGGCCCGACCGCTGCCGACGGCGGGCCGCCGGAGGGCCCCGTGCCGAACTCCGACATCCATGACGTCCTCCGCGCCCACGACGCCGAGTTCCTGGCCATCCCCGGCGTCGTCGGGGTCTACGTCGGCCTGACCGACGACGGGGAGACCTCCTGTCTGAGGGTCATGGCCGTGGAGAAGACCCCGGACCTGGAACGAAGGATCCCGAAATCACTTGAGGGTCACCCGGTGGTGGTCGAAGAGACGGGAGCGATGCGTCCGCTCCCGGGCCACGAACCCTCGACCCCGTAAGGTACCCCTCTCGCCACGAAGCACACCCAGGGGGCGAATCCGGGACCAAGGGAGATGGGGAGCAGGAACCTCGTCTTGCGGTTCCCGGGGTTGCCCGCGGAGCGTCGCGAACGCAGCGGTGAACAATGTCGGTGAATGGGCAACGCACCGACCCGACCCGAT
>JARGFW010000228.1 GCA_029211085.1 Deferrisomatales bacterium
TCCAAGGCCACCGGCTTTCCCATCGCCAAGATCGCCGCCAAGCTGGCGGTGGGCTACACCCTGGACGAGATCCCCAACGACATCACCCGGGAGACCCCGGCGTGCTTCGAGCCCACCATCGACTACGTGGTCACCAAGATTCCGCGTTTCGCCTTCGAGAAGTTCCCCAAGGCCGACGCCACCCTGACCATCCAGATGAAGAGCGTGGGCGAGGCCATGAGCATCGGCCGCACCTTCAAGGAGAGCCTGCAGAAGGCGCTGTCGAGCATGGAGAACGACACCCACGGGCTGGTGTCGCGGCTGGGCGATGTGGCGGGGCTGGGTCCCGAGGAGCTGCGTGACCGCATCCAGGAGAAGGTGCGGGTGCCCCGCGCCGAGCGGCTGTTCCACCTGGCCGATGCCCTGCGCCATGGGTTCTCGATCGACGAGCTCTTCGAGCTCACCGGCGTGGACCCCTGGTTTCTGATGAACATGAAGCAGATCCTCGAGTTCGAAGACGAGATCCGCACCTTCCGGCACGCCGACGGCGGACCGCGGCTGTCCGCCGAGGTGCTGCGGGAGGCCAAGCAGTGGGGGTTCAGCGACATCCGCCTGGGCGACCTGCTGGGGGTGCCCGAGGTGGAAGTGGCCCGCTGGCGCCAGGCGGACGGGGTCATCGCCACCTTCAAGCGGGTGGACACCTGCGGCGCCGAGTTCGTGGCCCACACCCCGTACCTGTACTCCACCTACGAGTCCGAGTGCGAGGCGGCGACCAGCGATCGGGAGAAGGTGATCATCCTCGGCGGCGGGCCCAACCGCATCGGCCAGGGCATCGAGTTCGACTACTGCTGCGTGCACGGGGTGATGGGGCTGGCCGAGGACGGCTACGAGACCATCATGGTCAACTGCAACCCGGAGACCGTGTCCACCGACTACGACACTTCCGACCGGCTCTACTTCGAGCCCCTGACCCGGGAGCACGTGCTCAACATCGTCAACCTCGAGAAGCCCAAGGGGGTGATCGTGCAGTTTGGCGGCCAGACCCCGCTGAAGCTGGCCAAGGCCCTGGAGGCGGCGGGAGTGCCGATCATCGGCACCAGCCCCGACTCCATCGACCTGGCCGAGGACCGGGAGCGGTTCCAGAAGCTGCTGCACAAGCTGGGGCTGAAGCAGCCCGACAACGGCATCGCCCGCAGCCCGGAGGAAGCCGAGGCGGCCGCCGCGGCGATCGGCTACCCGGTGGTGGTGCGCCCGTCCTACGTGCTGGGCGGACGGGCCATGGAGATCGTCCACGACGAGAAGTCCCTGCAGCGCTACATGACCGAGGCGGTGCAGGCCAGCCCCGAGCATCCGGTGTTGATCGACCAGTTTCTCAAGGACGCCATCGAGATCGATGTGGACGCGGTGGCCGACGGCGAGCGGGTGGTGATCGGCGGCATCATGGAGCACATCGAGGAGGCCGGGGTGCACTCGGGGGACTCGGCGTGCAGCCTGCCCCCCTACAGCCTGGGGGCCGACCTGCTCGACGAGGTCCGCCGCCAGACCGAGGCCCTGGCCATTGGCCTGAACGTGATCGGACTGATGAACATCCAGTTCGCGGTGCAGGCGGGTACCATCTACGTGCTGGAGGTGAACCCCCGGGCCAGCCGCACCGTGCCCTTCGTGTCCAAGGCCACCGGGGTGCCCCTGGCCAAGATCGCGGCGCGGGTGATGGCCGGCAAGACCCTGGCGGAGCTGGGCTTCACCGCGGAGGTGATACCGTCCCATGTGAGCGTCAAGGAGGCGGTGTTCCCGTTCGTTAAGTTCCCCGGGGTCGACACCCTGCTCGGTCCGGAGATGAAGAGCACCGGTGAGGTGATGGGCATCGACAGCGAGTTCGGCAAGGCGTTCGCCAAGAGCCAGCTCGCCGCCGGCAACCACCTGCCGATCTCCGGCACCGTGTTCCTCTCGGTGCGCGACGACGACAAACCGGCCGCCGCCCAGGTGGCGCGGCGCCTGGTGGAGGAGGGGTTCACCCTGATCGCCACCCGGGGTACCGCCGCGTTCCTGGAGGCCGAAGGGCTTGCGGTGGAGGTGGTGAAGAAGGTCCAGGACGGCCGCCCCAACGTGGTGGACGTGATCGTCAACGGCCAGGCGGATCTGCTCATCAACACCACCCACGGGGCCCGGGCCATCGACGCCTCGTTCCACATCCGCCGGGCCGCCCTGGAACACCGGCTGCCCTACTGCACCACCATGGCCGGCGCCCGGGCCACGGTATCGGCGATTCGCAGCCTGCGGCGGGCGGGGTTGGGGGTGAAGTCGCTGCAGGAGTACTACAACTGAGGAGGGGTGGGGTCGGTCGGCGGGGCGGCGCTCCGCCGGGCGTGGCGAATGTCGGTCGGTTGGATGGGGCGGTGGGGTCCACGGCGGCCGGGGTTGGTCGCGGTAGTGTGGTGCTCGGGCGGTTTGCCTGGGGTGCGACCGCCCCTTCCCGACAGAGCGCCGCTCCGCCGACCTGGTGAGACACGAAGGGCGAGAAGGTCTCGCTCTTCCATCGTTTGCGGTGTACCCGAACGGAACCCATGTCCCGTCTGCTCGCGCGCTTCCTGCTCTTGGCCCTCCTCGCGGGGGCCGTTTGCGTTGGGGCTGGGGTTCCCGCCGCCGCGGCCGATGCCGACGAGCGGTTGACCGTGGGGCTCAAGGCGTTCCAGGACCGCTTCTACAGCCTCGCTGCCAAGGAACTGCAGGCGTTCCTGCAGGCGGCGCCGGAGGACCCGCGGCGGGCCCGGGTGCTGTCGGTGCTGTCTCGCGCGGAGATCGGCCAGGAGAACTGGGACGGTGCCCGCGGGGCGCTGGAGCAGTTGCGCGGGGCGGGCGGCGATGCGGAGGAGGCCCTGTACTGGCTGGTGTGGGTCGCCGGGCGCCAGGGGGATGGACCGGCAGCGGTACAGTACGCCGAGCAGTACGTGGGTTTGCCGGGGGGGGGAGGCCAGCGGGCCGGTGACGTGCTGGAGATCGCGGCGCGGGCTGCCTGGCAGGGCAAGCAGTTCGCCGACGCGGCGCGCCTGTACGGGAGGTTCCTGTCTGGGGTGGCGGCCGACCCGCGGCGCCCGTCGATCTGGGCCGGGCGGATCGCAGCCCTGGAGCAGTCGGGGGCGGCGCCCACGGACCTGTTGCGGGCGGTGGACGCTGCCCTGGGGGAGGGGGTGCCCGATACCCGCCTGCGGGCGACGGTGGCCGAAGCGGGGGTGCGGGCGGCCCGGGCCGTGGGGAACCACCGGCGCGAGGCCGAGTTGTGGCGGGCGCTGGCGGGCGCCGCCACCGACCCGGCCCTGCAGCGCCGGGCACGGCTGGAGACCGGGCTGGCCAGCGCCCGGGCCGGGGACCAGGCCACGGCCGAAAAGGCCCTGGCCGGGTTCCTCGGGCAGTACCGCTCCGGGGAGGACGCCGCCCGGGCCCACCTGGCCCTGGCGGGCCTGGCCCGCCAACGCCAGGGCTGGGACGCGGTGATCCTCCACCTGGAGGCGGTGCTGGCCCTCCCGGAAGGGGAGCGGGCCGGGCAGCCGGCCTCCGCACTGCATCGGGGCGCGCTGGCCGCTGCGCTGGCCGTTGGCAAGGAGGATGTGGCGGCGCCCCACGCTGCGGCACTGTTGACCGGGGGGGCGGAACTGGGTGTGGAGGAACAGGGGACGGTGCGCCTGCTGCTGGGCCGCCGCGCCGCGGGGGACGACCCGGCCGCCGCTGTACGGCACCTGCTCGCGGTGCCCGAGAAGGCCACAGGCTACCGCGACGCCCGGTTGGCGGCGGCGACCCTGCTCGCCGAAACAGGCAAGGCCGGGCAGGCCCTGGCGGTGGTGCAGCCGTTCCTGGACGGGCCCCGGGCCGATGCCGAGGTGCAGCGGGTCGCCCTGGCAGCGGCCGAGGGCGCCGGGGAGTGGCAACGGGCCGCGCTGCTGGCCGACGCCCTCGCCGCGGCTGCGCCCCGGGGTGCCGAGCAGCGGGCGCTGGCCCGCCGGGCCGCCTTGCACTGGCTGCAGGCGGGTGACGCCGGCGGCTACGAGAGCGCACTCCAGGCTCTGGCGTCGGGGGAAGACCCCGACGAGGAGTCCCGCTGGGCAGCGACGGAGTTGCAGCGCTTGACCTTCGAGCGGGGGGAGTGGGAGGCTTCCGTGGCCTGGGCACTCCGGGGCGGGGACGCCCCCAGCGGCGAAGGGGGGCTACGCTACGCCGAGGCCCTGGAAAAACTGGGGCGGGGGGCGGAGGCGCTGCCGATCCTGGAGACCGTAGCCGCCCAGGGCGGCGCCCAGGCAGGGACGGCCCTGGCCCGTATCGGTGCCGCCCACGACCGCGCCGGGCGCTGGCAGCAGGCACGGGACGCCTATGGGGCGGCCCTGGTGGCCGGCGTACCCGAAGCCGCCTCCGGTTGGTTGCGGCAGCGACTGGGCGATCTGCAGGACGCGCCGGTTGCACCCGCCCCACCACCGGACGCCGTACCACCACTGCCGCCCACGGGGAAGCCCCGCTGAGCGCCAACCCAAGGGAAGACGGTTCCATGGATGATCGCTGTTGGGTGGTGGCCCGGGAGGCCCTGGGGGGGGAGTACTATCGCCTGCGACTGCGGCCGGCCCAGCCGTTTGCGGCGGCGCCGGGCCAGTTCGTGATGCTCAAGGTGGCCGACAGCATCGACCCCCTGCTGCGCCGGCCGTTCAGCATCCACCGCATGCACCCTTCCGGAGAGTTCGAGGTGTTGTTCCGGGTGGCGGGGCAGGGCACCCGTCTGCTCTCGGCGGTGCACGTGGGCACCCGGGTGGACGCCATCGCGCCCCTGGGCAGCGCGTTTCCCCTGGACGCCGCAAACCCCCTGCTGGTGGGCGGCGGGGTCGGTGTGGCGCCGCTGTTGTTCCTGACCGATGCCCTGCTGGAGCGGGGTTCTCGGCCGAAACTGCTGCTGGGTGGACGCTCCGACCGGGACATCCTCTGCCACGATGACTTCGGCTGTCTGGCCGTGCCCTACGAACTGGCCACCGAGGACGGCTCCCTGGGGGAGGAGGGGCTGGTCACCCGCCTGCTCACCCGGGGGCTGCGCTCGGCCGAGGCCGGGGTGACGGTGTTCTCCTGCGGCCCGGCGCGCATGCTCGCGGCGGTGGCCCGGGTCTGCGCCGACCGGCAGGTGCCGTGCTGGGTATCCATGGAGGCCTACATGGCCTGCGGCGTGGGCGCCTGCCTGGGCTGCGTGATTCCCGGTACCAACGGCGCGTATCTCAGGGTGTGCAAGGAGGGGCCGGTGTTCCCCGCGGACGCCGTGGATTGGGAGACTCTGCTACGCGACCGCTAGGCGAGCTCGGTCCCGATGAGGCCCAGAGGGTGTGGTCTTCCCCTGGTGTTCCTGGTCTCTCCCGGGCGGGAACCGTTGCGGATCGGGGAGCCACCCCGATGCCCCGGGTCAGACTACACCGGAGAAATTCCTGGACATCAAACATAGCAGATACTAGGTTCTATGCCCGTATCGTTTTCGTGAGAATCGTTTGCCCCATGGCGCACAGAGCGGAGAGACAGCATGCCGAATGCAGCGTTCAAGAGAGGCGGAAGCTTCCTGGTAGACGCGCTCCTGCCGGAGGAGATCTTCACCCCTGAGGATTTCGACGCCGAGCAGCAGATGTACGCCAAGACGGCCCGGGAGTTCGTCGAGAAGGACGTGCTGCCGCGGGACGCGGAGATCGAGGCGAAGGAACTGGACGTCACCGTCGGTCTGCTCAAGAAGTCCGGGGAGCTGGGGCTGTTGATGGCCGACATCCCCGAGGAGTACGGCGGCCTGGGGCTGGACAAGGCGTCGGCGGCCCTCATCGTCGAGAGCCTGGCGGGACAGGGCTCCTATCAGGTGTTCCACCTGGTGCAGACCGGCATCGGCAGCTTGCCGATCGTCTACTACGGCACCCCGGAACAGAAGCGGCGCTACCTCCCCGGTCTCGCCGACGGTTCGCTGCTGGGCTGTTACGGGCTCACCGAGACGGCGGCGGGGTCCGACGCCCTGGCGGCCCGCACCAAGGCCGTGCTCTCCGCCGATGGCAGCCACTACGTGCTCAACGGCTCCAAGCAGTTCATCACCAGCGCACGCGTCGCCGACGTGTTGATCGTCTTCGCCAAGGTGGGCGGCGAGCAGTTCACCGGCTTCCTGGTGGACAAGGGGACTGCGGGCCTCTCCTTCGGCCCCGACGAGCACAAGATGGGCATCCACGGCTGCACCACCTCCAGCATCATCTTCGAGGACGTGCAGGTGCCCGTAGGCAACGTGCTCGGCGAGATCGGCCAGGGGCACAAGATCGCCTTCAACATCCTCAACATGGGTCGCTTCAAGCTGGGCGCCCTGGCGGTCGGGATGTGCAAGCGGGCCATCGAGCACTCCCTTGGGTACTGCCTGGAACGCAAGCAGTTCGGCCAGCGCCTGGTGGCGTTCGGCGCCATCCGCGAGAAGCTGGGGCAGATGGTCGCACGCACCTACGCTGCCGAGTCCATGGCCTACCGCACCGTGGGACTGATCGACCAGCTCTTGGCTGGCGCCGCCGACAAGTACGGCGAAGCCGGGCTGGACTCCATCGAGGAGTACAGCGTGGAGTGCTCCATGGTGAAGGTGGTGGGCAGCGAGGCCCTCGACCACGTGGTGGATGAGATGGTGCAGTGCTACGGAGGCTACGGCTACTGCGGCGAGTACCCCGCCGAGGCGTACTACCGCGACAGCCGCATCAACCGCATCTACGAGGGCACCAACGAGATCAACCGCCTGGTGATCGCGACCATGCTGGTGCGCAAGGCCACCAGCGGGGTGCTACCCTTGTTCGAGGCCGCCGAGGACGTCGGTGTGCCGGCCGAGGCCGCGACCGGCGTGGTGGGCGCGGAGCAGGCGGTGGTCGCCAACTTGAAGAAGATCGCCCTCCTGGTGCTGGGACTGGCGGCACGAAAGTATGGCAGGGGCCTCGGCAAGGAGCAGAGCATCGTGCTGCGCCTGGCCGACCTGGTGAGCGCCACCTACGTGGCCGAGTCGACCCTGCTGCGAACCCAGAAGGACGTGGCCCGGCGGGGCGAGGCGGGCGCGGCGCTGCCCGTCGCGGTCACCCGCATCACCTGTGAAGAGGCCATCGACCAGGCCGAGCGCCTGGCGCGGCAGTGCCTGGTGGCCATGGGGGAGAGCGGATTCCTGGAAACCCTGGCGGCCCTGGTCAAACGCACTCCCGCCGACGTGGTGGCGGCGCGGGAGGTCATCGCCGCCAAACTGGTGGAGATGGAGCGCCTGACGATCTGAGCCCGTGCATCGTGCCGCATCAACGGCGAAGAGCCCCCCCAACGCCTTTGCTCTCCACCCGCTGAACCGGCGGCCCATGCCGGGGCGCACGGTAGTTCCATCGCACACACGAGGAGAACCAACCCATGGAGAAGAACAAAGAGGACGTGGTCATCGTCAGCGGGTGCCGCACCGCCATCGCCCGGTTCGGCGGCAGCCTGAAAGACCTGCGGGCCCATCAGCTGGCCGGGGTCGCCATGGAGGAGGCACTGCGGCGGGCCGGGATCGCCAAGGACCAGCTCGACGAGGTGATCGTCGGCGACTGCATCCAGTGTTTCGACGAGGCCAACACCGCCCGCACCGCCGCCCTGGCCATCGGCATCCCGGTGGAGGTGCCCGCCTACACGGTGCAGAAGCAGTGCTCCAGCTCCATGCAGGCGCTCAACTCCGCGCGCCACCAGATTGTCGCCGGCGATGCCGAGGTCGTGCTGGTGGCCGGCACGGAATCCATGTCCAACGCCCCCTACGTGCTGCCCGACGCCCGCTGGGGGCAGCGCCTGATGGACGGCAAGCTGGTGGACTCGGTGTGGGAGATGCTGCACTCGGGCAGTGCGTTCCTGCCGGAGCGCATGATCATGGGCCAGACCGCCGAGAACCTGGCCCGCAAATACTCCATCAGCCGCGCCGAGCAAGACGCGGTGGCCCTGCGCAGCCACGCCAACGCTGAGGCGGCCACCACCAGTGGCCGTTTCAAGGACGAGATCGTCCCGGTGACCCTGAAGACCCGCAAGGGTGAGAGCGTGTTCGCCACCGACGAGCACACCCGCTTGGGACTGACCCTGGGGGATCTGGCCAAACTCAAACCCGCCTTCGCGACGGACGGGTCGGTCACTGCCGGGAACGCCTCGGGCCTCAACGACGGCGCCGCCGCGGCGGTGGTGATGACCCGGGCCAGGGCGGAGACCCTGGGGATCCAGCCCCTGGCGAAGGTCGTCGCCCAGACGTCGGCCGGGGTGGACCCAGCCCTCATGGGCTACGGCCCGGTGCCGGCGGTGGAGAAACTGCTCGCCAAGACCGGCATGGGGCTCTCCGAGATCGGCCTGTTCGAGGTGAACGAGGCGTTCGCCGCCCAGTACCTGGCCTGCGAGAAGGGCCTGGGGCTCGATCGCGAGAAGGTCAACGTCAACGGCTCGGGCATCGGGCTGGGCCACCCGGTGGGCTGCAC
>JARGFW010000227.1 GCA_029211085.1 Deferrisomatales bacterium
GCGGTGACTTCCAACACGGCCACACTCACCTCCATTGTCAACCTGCCAGATCTTCGGGTCTCGTCTCTGTCAATCTCATCGGGTTCAATCCAGGCGGGGAGCACGGTGAATGTTTCGGCTACCGTGGAGAACTTCGGTGATGGCGGTGCGTTTTCTACGTATGTTGGGTTTTTCCTTAGTACTGATGGCATCTATGATGAAGCAGATCTGTTTTTAGGGAGGCAAGAAACACAGGCACTAGCTCCATATGAAAATCGGTCACAATCGGTACTATTGACGATTCCAACAAGTATATCAGGCGCCTACTATCTCATAGCTTATGCAGACTACTCTGATGAAGACCAACGTGAGGAAAATGAATTAAACAACACAATCAGTGTGATGCTGTCTGTTTTGCCATTTTATATTTCTTCCGCCGTTGCGCAAATAGATAGAATTAGCGGAACCACAGAAGAGATTTACCAGAAGATGGCAACCTTTAGCGGAGTTGGCTTCGGTTCAGTCGTATATCGCTGGGAACATAAACCACCAAATGGTTTTTGGGAACACGGAATATCTCAAACAGTTACATTGTCTGCCGGAAACGCATCAACTGGCTGGACGGGGTTCCCAATTCCAGTGCCTGCCGGGGAACACCAGTATCGCGTCGTTGTTCTTAGCCCAAACAATTTGATATCAGATGTTAAGTCCTTAGATTCTATTGTATTGCCTGTTCCCGAAAATTTAAATCCAGCAAGTCTTGTTCAAATACCAAGCGATTGGACCATTGCAGAGAGTTCAGGTGGCGTACAAGCTGTACACATTTTTTCGATTATGGGAAATGTATATACGTGTTCATTCTTTGGTGTATTTAGTAGCGATTACGTTGGATTTGTTCCTGTGGTTGCTAGGATTAATCCGCAAGGAGACGCAGTTCTTATTGATGACCTAGACGAGCTTAGGGCTGTAATGCAATATGCAAAGATGCGTTATTTTGGGGATTATTCTATAGACCCAACTCGTTCAGGCGTTTGGTCAGAGGTAGGTGCTAGTTTTCGCGAGGCAGCAGAGCAGAGTGACCCTAGCCAAGCAAACGCACCCATATTGCTAATGAATGGCGGTAAGACTTTATTAACAGTTGGTCTTTCGATGTTATTCCCCCCGGCAGCGGCAGGGTCTGTTTCCACATTGAGTTCTCTTGGAAAAGTTCTAACTTTTGGTAGTTTTTTGACAAGCACATACCAAGATATGTTTGATTCATTTCCTGACGATAATGAGATGATTCAAGCTATGAGGGCTTCACATATAGTTGACCCCAGATCTATTGCTGGTTTCGAAACATCGAAAATTCATGAGTACGTTACTAGGGGCGTACAACGGGCCGATGATAAAATATCCACAACAGAAGATGGGTTAAATATATTAGGATTCTTGATCGACACTTCTGATGAAACAATAAATGGAATAGGAAGCAGTATAGACGATATTGTTTCTGGGCAACTTACTGTGCCTGGTTTCTTTGGTCAGTTCCAATTTGATAAGCCATGCGAAATAGTTAGCGCATCAACACGGTTTTTTGGCGGGATAGCTATTGACTACGTATTAAGTGAATATACTGATTTGGCATCTGACGCTAAAGAATCGCTTGCCTTGGCACAATATCATTATAATGTCAATTCTGGATTGGCGGATATTATAGCAAATGAGATGGCGGATATTCTAAATACAATAGAACCATATTCAATGCAAAAGAGGTTGAGCCTGCTATCCATGAAAATTGATATTTTTCATAAGGTTTATCATGAACTTATAAATTCAATTTATTATAGATTTTCCAGGATAAATGACAATCCTTTTACTGGATTCATGATTGGAAACGATGAGTTGTCTGAATTGGCAGACGAATTGGCGTTTGTTGAAAGCAGGTCACGTGCTGTTAGTAACGGGATATTTGATGTGGCGCAGGCAATTGAATTTATGGAGGTCTTCTATGCCAGTTTGACGCCAGAGGCGTATACCGTATCATTCACTGGAACGGGCAATGGCGGCGTATTCGCTAACTCCCTGCTCCGTGTACCTCCATGGTCCGGGAACTTCCAGGCAGGATCGGACTTGGTGCTGGAGGCGGCACCTGAGACCGGGTGGCTTTTCGTGCGCTGGGAAGGGGACGTGCAGGGCACGCAAAGCCCAGTCACTGTGCCGGTTACCAGCGACTTGAACGTCAATGCCGTCTTCGAACCGATCCAGATCACCCAGTATACCGTCAGTATTACCACGGATCCGCCGGGAGCCGGTGCGGTGACGGGCGCCGGCACATATAGTGCTGGCACGGTGGCCGCGATTGATGCGGATCCCGCCACCGGGTACGAGTTCGTAGGGTGGACCGGCGACGTGAGCAGCACGGCGAACCCGGTCAATTTTTTGGTCAACGGCGACAAGGCTATCACGGCGGTTTTCCAGCCCGTCCATACTTTGACGATCACCGCTGGGCCGAGCGGCAGCCCAAACCCCACGCCCTCGGCAGGGTCGGTTGCGCTCTCCATCTTGGCGGAGGACTCACTGTTGCACCCACTGTCGTATGGTTGGACCGCCTCGTGTCCGGGGCTGCCCACCAACGGGTACCTTGACAACGCCGGATTGCAGAATGCGACCTGGAGTGCTCCTCCCAACATCACGGGTGTGCCTCAGGACTGCACCATCCAGGTTATGGTAACCGACGGACTGGGCAAGTCGGACACTGGCAGCTATGCGCAGACAGTGGAGTCCAGCCCCCACACCCTTACCATCACCAGTGGCCCGAGCGGCGCTCCCAACCCTGCCACATCGGGTGAGGCGGTTAACCTGACGGTTTCGGCAATCGATTCCCTGGGGCATACGATGAACTACGCTTGGTCGGCCTCTTGCCCCGATCTAAGTGCGTCCGGAGTCTTCGACGACGCCGGCCTTCAAGACCCGGTCTGGACCGCCCCGGTCAACGGAACGGGGTCCCAGCAGGGGTGCACGATCGAGGTTGCGGTGGACGACGGCAGCGGATTGACGGAGACGGGTTCGTACACCCAGTCGGTGGGCGCCGCTTCCAACCAGACGCCCGTATTGGCAGAGATTGGCCCCCAAACCGTGGACGAGGGGCAGACACTGTCTTTCACCCTTGCGGCGACGGACGACGACGGAGACGGCCTGACCTTTGATGCCGTCCCACTGCCGTTTGGTGCTTCGTTGTATCCGGGCACCGGCGCGTTTTCCTGGACGCCAGCCGTTGGCCAGGCGGGCAGCTATGGCGTCACCTTCACGGTGACCGACGACGGCACGCCCAACCTCAGTGATGCGGAGACCGTGACGATCACGGTCTATGAGACGGTATCCGGCCTCGCGGCACACTACCCCCTGGACTGTGACGGCGTCGACGCGAGCGGGTACGGCAACGACCTGGTTCTGCATGGCGCTCCCGCTTGCGTCCCCGGGGTCAAGCACTCTGCTCTGTCGTTTGACGGCTCTGTGTTCGGCGAGATCCAGCGCAGCGCCACAACCACCTTCGGGCCTGGGGACTCCTTTTCCATCGCCCTGTGGTATCAGGTTGATCCCATCACTCCCGAGAACGCCGGGATTCTGACGAATTACCGCACTGCCACAGTCCCCCACTGGAGTCTGGTCCAACACGGGTCTGACAACGCAACCGAGAAGGAAGGAAAGGTAAGTCTCGGTCTGCGCGATGCCGGAAGCTTGAGCAGCGTGGTCTTCTCGGCAGGGCGAGTCGATGACGGTGCCTGGCACCACGTCGTCGCAGTGCGGGATGCCGTCTCGCGAGAGCTATCCCTGCATGTCGACGGTGTCTTCCAGGGCAGCGTGGCTGACCTCACCACCGGGAGCATCGACAGCGGGCAGAGCCTCTGGTTCGGGAACCACTTGGAGCTTCTGTTCCCCTTCCGTGCGGACGACCTCAAAATCTACAGCCGGGTGCTGGCCGCCGACGAGGTTGCGACGCTGTACGAGGCCGGAACCGGGCGCAGGGTCGTTCAGTTGACTGCCGCGAACGCCGGCGACTGCTACGTGGTAAAGACCCTTCCCGATGTGACCAAAGACACCAACGAGATTGTCACGGGCGTGATGACCAACACCCATGGTGGCAACAGCTACGGCTTGGTCCAGTTGGATGTGGTTGACCTGCCGGAAAACGTGCACTCCGCAAAGTTGTATTTGAGGAACACGCTGTGGCAGCGGGCGGACTACGGGGGCTTTGATGACGAAGGGAACCTCCTCACACACTTGGTTGTGGAACCGTGGAGCGAGGTGAGCGCGACGTGGAACAACCTGCCGGCCTACGATGCCACCGTGCTTGCTCAGAGCGGAACCTTCTCCACGTTCAGCGACGAGTGGGTTGCCGTAGACATCACGGATGCCTACCTGGCGTGGAAATCGGGCACGCCGAACTACGGGCTGCTTCTGAACACCGAGGGCAGTGATGAGGCAGGAGCCTGCTTTGGGGTACGGGAGTGGAACTGCAGGCCCGGGGCCTGGTACAGCTCCGAGTACGCCGTTACCGCTGATCGCCCACGTCTGGTCCTGGAAACCATGGTGGACAGCGATGGGGATGGTCTGCCCGATTTTCTGGAGGTCGCGATCGGCGCGGACCCCTTCGACGCCGACACGGACGACGACGGCCTGGTGGACGGAAACGCCGGCAGCGAGGACCTGAATGCCGACGGCGTCGTCGACCCGGGCGAGACCGACCCGCTCAACTGGGACACGGACGGGGACGGCATCGGCGACGGCACCGAGCGCGGCCTGACCGCCCCCGAGACCCCGGACACTGATCTGGCGGCCGGTCACTTCGTGCCGGACGCCGACCCTGCCACCACCACCGACCCCACCGACGCCGACAGCGACGACGACGGCATCCTCGACGGGTATGAAGACAAAGACGGCAACGGGCGGCGTGATGCGGGCGAAAGCGATCCGAACCTGGCTGACACCGACGACGACGGGCTCTACGACGGCACCGAGATCGGCCTGACTGAACCCCAGGACCCGTCGGCCACGGACCTCGCGGCCGGCTTCTTCGTGGCCGACGCCGACCCGACGACAATAACCGATCCCACGGACGTCGACACCGACGGCGACGGCGTCGACGACGGCGCCGAAGACCCGAACGGCAACGGCCGCTGGGACGCGGGCGAGACACCCTCGGGTTCCTCGTTCTGTGCCGGCGACCTGACCTTGGACCTGTGGGTGGACTTCCTGGACCTGGAGGCGTTCGCGCCTGAGTTCGGGCGGGTCGACTGCGTCAGTGACTGCCTCGGGGACTTCGACGGGGACGGGGACGTGGACGGGTCGGATCAGCGCACGCTCATGTGGGACTGGGGGAGGGTGGACTGCCGGTGACGCAGGGGAGCGAGCGCGGCGCAGGCACGACCTGCGCCACCTCCCGCGGCGGCATCTCGCCTAGCGGGCGCGCGGGAGTCCCGCGGGGCGCAAGGTGCCCGCGGGTGAAGGTTGCAAGGAGGTCCAGGGCCGTTGCCCCTGGATGTTGCTGCGAAGTGAAAGCCAATGGCGGGACCGCCCGCCGAAAGGAGGAACGACCATGAGGATTTTGCAGATCTGCAGGCGACTGCCCCTGGTGCTGACCGCACTGTTGCTGGCAACGAGCCCGGCGGCTGCGGCCGACGTGGAGGTCTACGCCGAGGGGGGCTACACCGGCAGCTCCGCGGTGGTGCGCATCTACGCTGACGTCAACACCGCTCCGCTCGTGGGGTTCGGGGTGGCGCTGCTCTACGACGGCGCGCAGCTGGCGGTGGCCGACGCCAGCAAGAACGCCGCAACCTGGTACCTGGGCGATGGGGCGGCCAACTACCCCTACGCCGACCCGGATCTCAGCGTTCCGGGGGAGGTGGTGGTCATCGGCGGCAAGCTGGACGTGGCCGACCCCCTGGCGGGTGTCGGCCCGGCCAACCGGGTGCTGTTGGGGACCGTGCGCTTCGACCGGGTGGTGCCTGACGTGGACCCGGGAGCCGACCCGGTGGCGTTCTTCGGGGTCGGCCTGGACCTGGGACGCGCGACTCCCTACGACAACTTCGTGGGCACCGACGGCGCGGTGTACGACCCGGGGGTGACGTTCGCGGTGCAGCTGGGCCCGGACGGGGACGCGGACACCTTCGCGGACTTCGCCGACAACTGCACCCTGGTGGCCAATCTCGACCAGCGCGACACCGACGGGGACGGCTACGGCAACCGCTGCGACCCGGACTTCAACAACGACGGCGGGGTGAACTTCGCCGACCTGGCCTACCTCAAGTCGAGGTTCCTCAGCGGCGATCCCGACGCGGACTTGAACGGCGACGGCGGGGTGAACTTCGGCGATCTGGCGATCTTGAAGTCCATGTTCCTGGGGCCGCCGGGGCCGAGCGGATTGGTGCCGTAGGCGAGGCTGCCACTCTCAGGGAAGAGTCGAACGGTCGCGGGCGGTGCGGGGGATGGGCCCCCAGCGCCTGCCTGGCTGAAGACGACAAGGCACACCCCATTATCCGGGGGTGTGTGCAAAGGGGGTTCAGAACATGCGACAGGGAACATGCTTGGCGCTCGTGTGCGCCATTTTGCTCACGGGCGCCATCGGGGCCCGGGCGGACATCGACGCCGGACTGGTGGCCTACTATCCCCTCAACGGCACGGCCCACGAATGGACTGGCGCCGTACCCGACGTCAACGGCACGTTGGACGGGGGCGTGAATTGGGCGACCAGTCTGCACGGCAAGGCGGCCCGCTTCGACGGGGTGGATGACTACATCGACATTCCGTTCGATCCTGTCCTGGAACCCAGTGTCTTTTCCATCTCCCTGTGGTTCAAGACCTCGGTGAACGGCCGCGCCGGCACCCTGCTCACCCCGGACCACACTGCCGACTGCAGCCACGGCTACAAGCTTCGGATTGAGCCCGCCGGAACCGTGCTGTTCGACATGGACCCGAGCAGCGACTGTGGGTCAGCTCCCATCGTTGTGCGCTCCACCCAACCCATGAATGACGGGCACTGGCACCACCTCGTCGCGGTCTACGACGGAGCCCTTCGTCTCTACGCCGACGGGGTTCTCCAGGGGACCCCGGTGTCTTCGACCTATGCCAAGTCCCACGCCTCGATCCGGGTGGGGATGCAACGGCGGTCTGTCACGGACAAGCTTTATCTGGACGGCGCCATCGACGAGATCCGGATCTACAACCGGGCCGTCACAGCCGCGGACGTGCTGGAACTGCAGCAGGCCCCGGGCGTCGAGATGCCGCCCCCGGTCGTCAGTTTTCCCGGGGACGGCCACTGGTACCAACGGGTCGACGGGCCGGACAGGTGGCTCGGGGCGAAGCGCTACTGCGAGGCGTTCGGCGGCCATCTCGCAACCCCGACCAGTCTCGCCGAGAACGATTTTGTGTACGGAAGCCTGTGCGACAACGGCGTCAACTACTGGCTGGGGGGCACGGATCAGGTGTCGGAGGGAACGTGGAAGTGGATTACGGGTGAACCCTGGTCGTTTACCCGCTGGGCCCCCGGCGAACCGGACAACCTCTCGAACCAGGACTACCTGGCGTTCTACTCCAAATCCCCAGCTCGCTGGGATGATCAGGGAACCCCGAGCAAAGGACTCGCCCCGTTCCTCTGCGAGTGGGACCACCTCGACGATCTGGCCGAGGTGCTCGAGAAGTGCGACCTGGACGCCGACGGGGACGTGGACGGGTCCGACCAGGCCCTGTTCGACGGCGCCTACGGTACGCTGCCGGGGGACCCTGGCTACCTGGAGCGCGCGGATGTGGACGGGGACGGGAACCGGGACACGTGGGACCTGATCCCGTTCGCGTCGATGCTCGGGCAGGTCGAAGCGCCCACCTACCTCCCCGAAGCACCGGCCCTCGACCAGGGCGACTACGAATTTCTGGACGCGAGCGGCACCCTCGGACCGGGCGGGTGCGTGCCGGTCTCCTTCGCGATGCTCTTCATCCACTACTTCAACCGCTACAACCCCTACGGGCTGGACATCGACACGGCCCCGCTCTCCCCGAACACGGTGAACATCGTGCAGAGCGTCGCCACCCATCTCGACGCCTACATCCCTGCGGGCGGGGGCACCTGGGTGGACGATGTCGCGGTGCTGACCCGCATGCGCGACTACACGGTCACCTTCGACACGGAGCAGAGCCCCGCCTGCGTGTCGGTGGACTGGGAGATCGACTACTGGCCGGTGGCCGACAAGACCAGCGACGGCTGGGTGGAGTTCATCCGGGGGAAGTTGACCGTTGGGGAACCGGTGCTGTTCCACGGCTACGCGCACATCCCGGCAGGTGAGGGGGGACACGCCTCGCTGGTCACGGGCTACCTGCGGTTGGAGGGGGCCGAGTACCTGCGCATCCACGACACCTGGGACCGTCAGGCCTCCTGGTGGCGCCTGCGACGCAGCCAGTCTCTGACGGTGGAAACGACTGTCCAGGAGGATGTCCTTCGTCTGGACCGC
>JARGFW010000012.1 GCA_029211085.1 Deferrisomatales bacterium
ATGAAACGGGGGCGGCCGGGCGCCCCAGAGCATAGCGGGACGCGGCTTTGGCACCGAGGGCTGCAATCGTGAGAGGGTGAAGTCCCCTCTTTTCCGCCCGAAGGAACCCAGGATCGCTCAGGGATCGTCCCGCGTCGCGGCGGGGTGCCCGGCCGCCTCTGCGGAATGTTTGTTTCTTATAGAAACGGCGCAGAAACCGTCACGAGCAGAACAGAGGGAAAGAGGGTCCTTAACCAGGCACGAAAGCCGGGACCGGGGACAGCACGGACGCTCATTTCTCCTGGATCGGTGGGATCGGAGCAGTGGCAGGCCCCTGCCCCCCGTCTGTCGCCTACGCCGCCACGAAGGCCGACGCCACGATAAAGGGGCCTTCGCTGGGGGCCCCTTGAAACCGATGTTGCATCAACCGCTCCCCCCAACCGGTCCGCGACGCAACCAGACCCGGCTCCCGCCGTTCGAAAAACTGGACGATTTCCGGCTGCAACTGGCACAACTCCCTGCAAGCCTTGGGGGAGAGGGCGCCCTGCAGCGGGGTCATGTCCGGGCAACGGAAGAACTCGTCGGTAAAGAAGTAGCGGTAGATGCCCGGACCCTCCTCTGCCGAGGATTCCCGATACTTCTCCTCCAATCCGCTGATGGGTAGTTCCAAGGCCACCGCCGGAGCCCCATTGACGGCGCCGTAGGTGCGACACTCACCGAACTGCTCGAATAGGAAGACATCTTCATAAAAACGGGTGTGTTTGGGATGACAGGCGATCACCGCCGTGTCGGCGCCGCAGCACTGCGCGTAGTGGATTGCCATCTTCACCAGGTTCATAACGATGTACATCCCGATCGGGCGGTACTCAGGGTCGACCGCCAGACCGGACCCCTCCGCCGGTCGCAGTTCCCGCCTCCGCATGCCCTTCAGCTCCGGGTGGTAGAGCGCATCCATGGGGATGCCAAACGACGGGCAGTCCACCATCACGGACAGGGTGGCGATGACCCGCCCATCGAGTCGCGCCACGAAGGTTGCCGAGCTTTCCAGCAGGTTGAAGTGCGTGAAGCGAAGACCATGAGCATTGGGGTCGATCAAACCCCTTTCCAGATAGTTCTTATACAGCAGGCGGAACGCCCCTTGGGCATCGGCCCAATCGGTCACCTGAAGAAACTCCATCTCCGCCAGAGAGCCGTGTATAGCCTTGGATTTTCTCCATCTCGCAAAAAGCGCCGAACCCATTTCGTCTCCTTGCCGAACGTGTCGGGGACCCCGAGCATCCCGTCGGGGTCTCATCACCTGCCGCGCCGCCGGATGACTCGTCCGCGCCCCCCATGTGCGTCAGCACGATGCCGGCGAAGATAGACAAGTGGAATTCTCCTGTCTACCATCAAAGCTCACTGTTACGAAAACGACACACCCAACGTGTTGCCGCGAGGGGCGGCCGAGACTCGCGCGAGGGCGCCGTTTCAACCATTGCGCCCCGGCGCGCTTTGCTCTTGTCGCACGGCCCGTTCTCGGCCTAAGGTGGTCACTCTCTCCCCCCCCCCTGCTGCCTATCGGATTCCCTGGACGATGGATATCGGCAAGACTGCAAAATGCCTGTTCATCCGCACCCGGCTGTTTCCCCACCGACTCCTTGCCGGTGCCTTGAAGCACAACGGGCAGTGGCAGGCCTTCGGCGACGGCACCACCTATAGGGAACTGCTCGATCGCTGCCTGCGGCTCGCCGGTCATCTGCGGGCCAGCGGGTTGGGCCCGGGAGACCGGTTGCTGTTGGACCTGCCGAACGGCGCGGCGTTTATCGAGGCGCGGTTGGCAGCGATCCTCTCCGGCGTTACGGTGGTTCCGATCCCACCCGAAACGAGTGCAGAGCGGCTCGGCTGGCTGGCGGATTCCACCGGGGCGCGGTTCTATCTGGGCCCCCGAGCGACCTGCCTGCCCGGCCTTCCCGGCATCACCGTCTCGCTCCTGACCGGGGATCAGGAGGAGTATCGGCACTGTCTCGCACGGGCTCAACCGCTCTCCCGCCCGCCACGGCTCGGCGCGGACCACCTGCTGTCCATCAACTTCACCTCAGGCACCACCGGAGAGCCCAAGGGGGTGATGAGCACCATCTCTGGCTGGGGGTTCAGCCTGTACTACGCGCTGTTGGAAAACCGCGTTCCCCTGCAACCGGGAGAAGTATTCCTGCACACCATCCCGCTGGCCACCGCGGGGTCCACCCTGCTTCTGCCCGCTGTCCTGTCGGGTTCGAAGAATCTCTTTATACAAGACTGGGACCCCGACTTGGCCGCTCAACGGGTGGAAGCGGAGCGCGTAACCCGACTCTTCCTGACCCCGACCCTGTTGGCACAGTTCATGGACGCAGTGCGCGCCAGAGGAACCGACACCGCGTCCCTCAAGAGCGTCATCTATGGCACGGAAGACATTCCGCCGGCGCGGGTCCGAAAAGCCCTGAAGATCCTCGGCCCCAAACTGCAGCAGGGGTACGGCATGGCCGAGGCCCTGCCCCCCGTGTGCCTGCTCCACCCCAGTGACCACGAGCGGGGGTTGCGACAAAATGAAGACCCCTCGCTGCTCGCGAGCGCCGGCAGGCCCACCCGCGCCGTCACCTTGCGCATCTGCGACGCCGAAGGACACCCCCTGCCAACGGGGACCCAGGGATCCATTCGCCTCAAGGGCCGCACGGTTTCACCGGGCTACTGGCAGCGGCCGGATCTCACCGCAGCCACCCGGGCCAACGGGTACTACATCAGCGGGGACGAGGGATTCCTAGACGCCGGCGGCTATCTCCACGTGCGCGGGAGAGAAGGCTCGGTGCCCAGCCCCTGGTCCCGGGAGTTGAGGAACCGGGCCGAGTCGCGCGATGATGTGTCCCTCGCCTGGGTGGTTGAAGCGCGGGGTGCCGCAATCCTCCACGTGGTGCCAGCGCAGGGGCGCCGGTTGGAGGAGAACGAGCTCAGGGACTCCCTTGACAGGGCGGCGGATGGCCGGAAGGTGCACGGGGTGCGCGTTCACAGAGAACCACCCATGACCCCGAGCTACAAACTGGATACCAGGGGAGAGGCCCGGTGATCGGATGCCGGCAGGCAGTCACCTTTCCGAGCGGAAGATCCGGCCCAACCCAGGTGTTCGGTCTGACAAGATACCCGTAGGGAGAAGCGATGAGCCCGTACCGCCAGTTCGAGGACTTTTTCCGCATCTCGATCGCCCGCACCGAGCAAGAACTCGAGGACGTGCAGCGCCTGCGGTATCAGGTGTACTGCCTGGAGCGGGAGTTCGAGAAGGAGGAGGATTGCGCCGACGGACTCGAGAAGGACCCTTTTGACTCCCGGTCGGTCCACGCTTACCTACGGCACCTCGACACCGGGGTGCTGGCCGCCACCGTGCGCCTGGTCCTGGCCGACCCCGCGGACCCCGCCGCGGCGTTTCCCATCGAAGAGCACTGTGGCGATACCTTCGACAGGGAGTTCCGACCGGCGGAGTTGCCCCGCCGCCAGGTGGCAGAGATCTCCCGCTTCGCGATCTCCAGCGAGTTCCGCAAGCGCCGCAAGGACAACCCCTACGGCATTCCCCTGAGCAAGGAGCAGGAGCACCGCCTCGAAGCAGAGCGGCGCATCCTGCCGTTCATGACCATCGGCCTGTTCCGGGCCATCGTCGAGATGAGTCACGAGCACGGCATCACCCACTGGTACGCGGTGATGGAGCCGTTCCTGATGCGGCTGCTGAAACGCTTCGGCATCATATTCCCCCCCATCGGACCGCTGGTGGAGTACCACGGCAAGCGCCAGCCGTGCCTCGCCCTGGTCGACGACGTGCTCCGAGGCATCGGGGAGACCAATGACGATGTGTTGTCCTTCATCACCCGGAACGGGGAACTTTGGAACGGGGTAGCGGGAGAGGGGCGCTGCAAATCGTAAGTTGTGGGTCGTGAGTGGAAGCCCGGGCGCCGCTGCCAGCCGGTGCCCGACCTCCCAGCCGCAGGATCCAGTCTCCGCAGCACGTTAGCCCAGCCCACCGACACCCGGAACCCCGCGCAAGGCACTCAAGGTTTTGCTGCAACTGCCGAAGTAGTTTTTGAAACCTGAAGCTTCGGCACCCGAGGTCTACCGATGGCCACCATCCTGCTCTGGAACTCCCTCACCACGCGCCGCCGTTCCGCCAGCGACACCTTCCTGGACAACGGCCTGGGCGTGCTCCAGGCCCACTTGCAGCAGCACGGCCACCGCGTGCAGGTGGAGGACTGGGCGACGGACCCCTTCTTTGCGTCCCTGGCCGTACCGGCCATCGCGCGCCCCCTGCGCCGCCTCTACGGGCACCTCCTGGGCCGTGCTCCCGGTTCCTCGGCTAACGCCTGGCACAAAGTCTGCGGCGCCACGGCACTCGGTCTGCAGTGGTTGCAAGACCGGATCCAGCAGGCGCGCCTGCGGCGTCGGCTGCGAGATCTGGCCTGGCGGGTCGCGGAAGAAGGCATCCCGGTGGTCGGCATCAAACTCTGGTACGGCGAGGCCTTCACCTGGGCCAAGTATTTGGCCCGCTGCCTGCGAGACGTCGCCCCGGACACCCTGATCGTGGTGGGCGGCTACCACGCCACCCTGTACGAAGAAGACATCCTGCGAGACACCCCGTTCGATCTGGCGATCCGCGGCGAGGGGGAGTACGCCCTGTGTAAGGTCCTCGACCTGGCCGACGAGTGGGCCGGTCGAGGCAATCAATCGCTGCTCCGCGCCATCGCCGACAAACGCTTCGAGAACGCCGTCTGGCGCGAGGGCGATGAGATCCGCAAAGGCCGCAAACGACCGGTGCGCATCTCGCAGAAGGCCATCCCGACCTACGGGGCCGCCCCCGGCAAGGTGCGCATCCACGTCATGCTGGAGAGCCTGGGCTGTTCCTGGGGCAAGTGCTCCTTTTGCGTGCACCCCCACTTCTACAACAAGTACGTGCAGCGGGCGGTGGACGACGTGGTCACCGAGATGCAGGCCCTGGTGGACCAGGACATCGGCATCTTCCGCTTTGCCGGCTCGGACACCCCGCCCGTGTTCGGCGCCAAAATCGCCCAGGGGATCCTCGACGCCGGCCTGAACGTCATGTACGGCATGGGCAGCCGGGCCGTGCAGGGCTGCGCCCACGCCGCCGCCTTCGACCGCACCGTGGGGCAGTACGAGACCCTGCTCCGCTCGGGGCTGCGCTCGGTGTTCATCGGCGGCGAGACCGGGCACGACGTGATCAACAAGACGGTGATGAACAAAGGCGTGACCCGGGCGGATCTGGTGGCCACGGCGCGGGCCATCCGCCAGGCGGAGGCGAACACCGGGCTCAAGCTCGATCTGATCCTGGCCCTGATCTACCCCGTCCCCCTGGTCGACGGGGTCGAGCAGCAAGACGTCTTCGATGCCAACGTGGCACTGCTGCGGGAGTTCCGGCCCGACTCCGTCATGGTCACCCCCCCGGGCCCGTTCAAGCACAGCGAGTGGTTCTCGGCCAAAGACACCTACGGGTTCACCCTCAACGACGACTTCGTCCGCTCCGCCATGGAGTACGAGTATGTGCTGTACAAACCCCCGTCCATGTGGCCGGAGCTCAAGATCGGCCTGCAGGGGACGAGCTTCGTGGAACTGCTGGAGGAGTGCGGCCGCTTCCGCAAGGCCGTCGAAGCCATGGGCATCCCCACCGACCTCTCCGACGAGCACTTCCTGATGCTGCGAGCCGCCGGCTACCGGGGACGGGAGGGAGCCGAAGAATTCAAGAGAGAGACGCTGCTGGACATCATTTCGTGCGACTATGCCACTCTTCGGGGCATCACGGCCAGAATCAACAAATATACATCGCAGGTAGCGGATCAGGTCGCCGCCTGCCCAGAGAAAGGGTTCGCAACAGGCGGAAATGATTAGCGTGGGCTTCCGCTGCCGCCGTACGATCTCCCAGCGGGCCAATGAAACAGCCACTAACTCAAGGCAGTCGACCGCCGAGCGCAAACCAAGCACTAACCATGCCGTGCCGGATAACCCTCGCCTCACTCATCGCACGCAACTGACTGGAACATACTCCAGATGAACGTTCTCCTGATCAACGCCAATCGGTTCAAGCAGCCCTGGCCGGTCATCCCTTTCGGCCTGTGCTGCGTCGCCGCTTCGATCGAAGAAGCCGGTCACGACGTACGCGTGCTGGATCTGTGTTTTTCCAAAAAGGCCTCCCGCGATATCAAGCAAGCCATCGAGGGGTTTCAACCGGATATCGTCGGCGTCAGTATTCGCAACATCGACAACTCGGCGGGTTACAACACCTTGTTTCTGCTCGACCAAACCAGGGATGAGGTCATCGAGCCGTTGAAGGCAGCCTTCCACGGTCCGATCGTGATCGGCGGCCCTTCTGTTGGGATCAATGGTGCCGAGATGCTGCAGTACTTCGACCTCCCCTTCGCCATTCGAGGGGACGGCGAGACTGCCATGGTGGAGTTTCTGCGGCGCATCGAGAACGGCCAAGGCCTCGAGGGAGCAGGCGGTCTGGTTCGTCAAGAGAACGGCCAGATCGTCGCCGACAACGAGCCCTTGAGGGTACCTGATCTGAACGAACTCCCCCTGGTTCGCCCCCATCGCTATATCGATCTCAAACCCTACAACCGTTTTGATTCCCCGATTCAGATCCAGACCAAGCGCGGGTGCGCTCTATCCTGCACCTACTGCACCTACAACCGCATTGAAGGTACCCGTTACCGGCTCCGCGACCCTTCCCGGGTAGCAGACGAGATTGAGACGCTCGTCACCGAAACGGGCATCAACCACTTGGAGTTCACGGACAGCACCTTCAACGTGCCCCTCGACCACGCCAAAGCCGTACTGCGCGCAGTGATCGCCAAAGGATTGGACCTCCGTCTACGCACCATGGGACTCAACCCGGGTGCCGTGGACGAGGAGTTGGCGGACCTGATCCACGAAGCGGGCTTCCGAGACGTAGATCTGGGTGTGGAGGCGGGCTGCGACGCCATGCTCCAGAGCCTGGGCAAAAATTTTCGCAAGGCCGACGTGCTTCGGGCCGGCCGTCTGCTGCGCGAACGCAAAGTCCCGACCACCTGGTACCTTCTTGTCGGGGCACCGGGTGAGTCTGAGGCAACTCTGCGCGAAACCTTTGACACGATCAATACAGCCGCCTCTCCCTGGGATCTGGTCAACATTGGGGTCGGACTGCGGGTTTACAAAGGCTCCCCCATTGCCGCCGCAATGCGCCAGGGAATGCCGGAGTGCACCACCGACAGTTTCCTCCACCCCGTGCATGTGGAACCAGAGCAGGTTTCACTGGAAGAAATCAAGGCAATCACAAAGCGTGAGGCCCTCAGACATCCGAACTACTTTCTGTACGACGAAGACGAAACCACCCCCGTTCCCGTACTCATGACGGGTGCTCTGCTGCTGCGAATGATCGCCCCCAGACGGCCGCTGTGGAAGCTTCACATCCTGCTGCGAACCTTGCAACAACGGCTCGGCATCGCTGGGTTGAAACGCCTTCGCTTCGAGAAACAACTTCGCGCGGCGCGCCTTGTCCAGACGCCCCCCGCCTCCCAAGGGCCTACAACTGAGGACCGCTGGAACTGTGGCGCCTCAAAGAATCCCCCATAGAGGAGACCGCATGGCAAGAGTCCTGCTAACCGGCGGCGCAGGTTTCATCGGTTCCCACACGGCTGACGAGTTGATCCGCCGTGGCCATTCCGTTCGAGCTCTCGACCTGCTCGACCCCCAAATCCACGGTGCGGAACGCTCGTGGCCTTCGCACCTCCATCCCGACGTCGAGAAAGTCATGGGCGATGTGAGAGACGTGGAACAGGCAACGCGCGCTCTCGCGGGGATCGATGCGGTGGTGCACCTTGCGGCCCAGACCGGAGTGGGCCAGAGTATGTACGAGATTCGCGGCTATGTGGATGCAAACTGCACTGGAACAGCCGCGTTGATCCAAGCGCTGGTGCAGAGCAAACAGAAGATCAAGAGATTCGTCCTTGCGTCTTCACGAGCGGTATACGGCGAAGGTGGTCGCAGCTGTGATCGCTGTGGCCCCCTATTCCCCGGGCCGCGTTGTCGCGAAGACATGGAGCACGGCCGCTTCGACATAGTCTGCCCCCGCTGCGGTGAGGAAACCAGATCGATTCCCACCGCAGAAGATGCCCCCACACAGCCATTGTCGGTGTATGCCTGGACCAAACGGAAGCAGGAGGAACTCTGCCAGTTCGCGGCGCAGACATATGGCCTGCCCGTGACCATTCTGCGCTATTTCAATGTATATGGCTCCCGGCAGTCCCTCCTCAACCCGTACACCGGGGTAGTTTCCATCTTCTATTCCCGGCTTCTCGCCTCCCAGCCGATCTCCATCTACGAGAGGGGCAAGCCCGAACGTGACTTCATACATGTCTCCGATGTCGTTCAGGCGAACCTGCTCGCCCTGGATGCCGAGGTCCCACCAGGGACATGCATCAACGTCGGTCAAGGCACCGTAACCACCATTCCCCACTTGGCGCGGGCCCTGGCACAGGCGTGCGACCGCACCGCGGACCTCCAGGACACCGGGGAGTTTCGTGCAGGGGACATCCTCTCCTGCTATGCGGATCTGCAGCGCTCCGATCAACTGCTCGGTTACCAGCCGAACGTCACCTTGGAGGCGGGAATGGCCGAGTTCGTCGCCTGGGCGAGGGGCCAAGCGGCCGTGGACCGCTATCAAACGACCGTCGAAGAGTTGGAACGCCACGGGCTGTTCGGCCGTGCAGCAGCTCGATCCACCTGACCATGCCAAGCAACGGCAAGAAGCGCATCCTGTTCGTGGCCGAGGCCGTAACCCTCGCCCATGTGGTGCGACTGGTGTCTCTGGCAAAGACGCTCGACCTCTCGCGGTTCGAGATTCATTTCGCCGCCGCCCGCTTCGACGAATTCGTTTTTTCCGGGTTTCACCCCCAGCGCTGGGCCATCCACTCCCTGTCCCCGGAGACGTTCCTGCGCTCCATCGAAACGGGATCGCGCCTGTTCGACTACGCCACCCTGGCACGGTATGTAGAGGAGGACCTCCGGGTCATCGATGCGGTCCAGCCGGATCTGGTGGTCGGCGATTTCCGTCTCTCCCTGGCAGTGAGCGCCCCACTGCGAGCCGTGCCCTACGCCACCCTCATGAACGCCCACTGGAGCCCCTTTCACGAGGGCAAACTGCCCCTGCCTGAGATTCCCCTGGTCCGCTACCTGGGGGTCCGCCTGGCAACGGTGGTGTTTTCCCTCGTGCGGCCGTTGGTCTCGGCATACTTCGCCCACCCCCTCAATACCTTGCGGCGACAACACAATTTGAAGCCCATCGGTGGCCTGCGTCGAGTGAACACCTTCGCCGACCACACCTTGTATGCCGACGTTCCCGGGCTCGTCCCCACCGTCAACCTGCCGCCCAACCACCACTACCTTGGGCCGGTGCTCTGGTCACCGGACGTGGCCCTCCCCCCGTGGTGGTGTGTGCTGCCGGAAGACCGGCCGAGCGTCTATGTGACCATGGGCTCCTCCGGACCAGCCGATCTGGTGCCCAACATACTGCAGGCGCTGGCAACACTGCCGGTGAACGTCATCGTGGCCACGGCTGGCCGATTCGATCTCGACCCTCTGGTTGACAATGCGTGGGGCGCCCCGTTCCTGCCTGGGGAACAGGCGGCGAGACGGGCGGAACTGGTGATCTGCAACGGCGGCAGCGCCACGGTCTATCAGAGTCTTGCCGAAGGGGTTCCCGTGCTCGGGATCGCGACCAACATGGATCAGTTCATGACCATGGCATGTGTGGGAAAAGCGGGGGCGGGGAGGCTGCTGCGGGCGGGGCAAGCAGGGGTAGAAGTGATACGAGCCACGGTGGCCGGAATGCTGGAATCCTCCGAATACCGGCGCAGCAGCCGTCAGGTGGCGAAGCAATTCGCCGAATACCAAGCGCCTAAACGCTTCCCTGCGCTGGTCGATCGGTGGCTGGAGGCGCCGTTGGTCACCACCGTCTGAGCATCCACGGCCACTACAAGCCGTTCAGTCGGCACCTCGAGTCTGCACCTCCCCGATCTTCTTAGCTGGAATTCCTCCCCAGATCTCGTTGGGGGGGATCTGCGTGTCTTCAAGCACCAAGGCGCTTCCCGCCACCACGGAGTTCGCACCGACCGTGACACCCGGCTGCACCACGGCACGGCCACCGATAAACGCATTCTCTTCAATCACAATCGGCTTCAAGCTCAGTGTCCCCGGCATGATGGAGTGGGCGGTGATCAGGCACTCGCCGCCGAAAAACGCGTTGTCCTTGGCCGTAATCAGGTACGGTTCGATGAAGCGCCCCCCGATGGCCACGTTCTTGCCGATCCGAGAACCAAAGAACATGAAGAACGGGGGCCGCAGGAAGATCGGGAGGAACGGCAGGAATGCGGTGCTGCCCATCTCGTTGACCGAGGTGTACAACTTCCACACGAAGAACTCCCGACTGTCCATGGAATACGTGCCGGGTCGGAACGGGTGCACCCAAAGCAGGATCCGCAGGCCGATGCCGGTTATACCCATGTACAATAGCGACCAAAGCAGCACGTCACCCAGCACGTGGTAGGGCCCCATCATGGCTCGGGTAGTCGGCGTCAGAAGAGACGCACCCCACCAGGCGATGGCCACATTGAGGGTGATCCAAGGAATGGCCACCAGATAGTCGAGAACGCTTGTTTTCAAAGCCAATCCTCACCCAATCTCCCCCCCCAGAATCGTAGCTTAGGTCGTTCCTCTGGGCAAGCCATTGAACAGACCTCCACCTACAAGGCATTGCCCAGGCTACGTTCAGAGAACGAACGGGGCCCTCCTTTCTCAAGGAGGGCCCCATTATTCCTTCAGGCGTCCTTGTCCAACCCGAGGGTTGGACAACTGGCCAGACTACTTACGACGGCGCCGCGCCAAACCTGCCAGCCCCATGAGGCCGGAACCCAGCAGCACCATAGTTCCCGGCTCCGGTACAGCGGAGAGGGGGGTATTGGCATCCGCATTGTAGAGCAGATCGCCCGGCACGAAATCGGGGCCCAACACCCCAGCAAAATAGGTGTACGGATCCAGGCCGATCTTGCCACCATCGAGCAACCTGTCATCCAGCGGGTCGTGCAGCTGAATGGTGGAGGTAATCTCGGTGCCCACCAGCGGCTCCAGGCTGTCCGGATCGGACTGGATGTAGGCTGTGTCGTACCAACTGATGGCACCCCTCATTTGCACCGCGTTCGCCGCGCTGCCCGTGCCGAAGATCCCAGAAGTTCCATACAGAGCCGCTTCTAGGAACATATCACCGTCCGTCGCGCCTGCACCAGTTGCCACATCGTAGTTCATCGCCGTGTCATAGAACCACTTCATGGTGCCATTGACCCCGGTGAAGGCGATAATGTAATTACCAAACAGGGAAGGATCAGCGACAACCACAGCCGTCTCTATGGCGCTAATGGCAGCAGTGATCTCGAAGTTAGTGTTCAAATCCAATGTACCATCAGCGCCGAGGCCGGTGCCATCCTGCGCCAGGAAGTCCAGCAGACCGATCTGGGCGTGGATCCCGAAGGACAGCGTGTCGCCCGCCACCCCGAAGTTGGCGGTACCGGTGTTTGCCCCGCCGTAGTCAAAAAACTCGAACAGGGAGGTGGCACCCGTGGACGAGGACATGTCCGTAACGTTCGGAATGACAAGGTTTCCGGTCAGGCTGTTCCAGTCGAACTCCAGTGCATCAGTGATGTCATAGCTTCCGTCAAACCCTGTCCCAGTCCCATCGGAACTGAACTGGAAAAAGGTCTGATTGTTGATCGCCAGCGCCGGGGTAACGCACGCCACCCCCAGCACCGCCAGCGATACGGCGACCCCTCTCAGCAACGCAATCCGTTTCCTTTCCATCTTCGCGCTCCTCCTTTCCCATCTCATGAGTGGCACCTCCGTCTTTGCCTGGGTACCCGTTGTCGTGACCACGCACATGGGGCGCTCGGCCCTGTCCTGGCATGTCTTTAAGCAACTGCCGTGCCACTTCCTTGCACCCCCCCGTATTCGACGGGAAAAGCTGCCATCGCGCGACGTTTATGCGGTTTTTCCCCCATTCTCTCCGATTCGTCGAGGACACCGGTGTTACTATTTTTTCCACTATTGGGCATGCCGGAGGAGCAATCCGATGGTCCACGGCGTCACCGGTTTCGCTTGCACTATGGGCCCTGCGGCCGAAGGTCGCCTGTGGGGGGTGTGGACCTGCGATTCATGCCGCGGTTTTCGGCGCTGGAAGAGGGAGTGGCAACTGCCCAACGGGAGCGGATAGCTCCACCGACATCCCCTTGCAAGCTACAGATATCTTTGGATATTCGCACGTGGATCACGTTCGGAGAGGTTGGCGTAGTCGGTGCGACTATGCGGGTCGAGGCGGGGAGCCCGTTCCGGCACAGGTTCCGGGCCGGCTCCTTCGGCAGGCCGATTGTCGCTAGTCACTCTTTTGGGCACGCTACGTGCTTGCGTCCCTTATATTGGACCATGCCTGGGGTGTTGTTCGACACACGGGGGGGGTTCCCCCCCAAGAAAGGAGAAGAGTGATGAAGAGAGCGTTCGCTGCAATGACCGGTTTCGTAATGCTTCTGATCCCGTACGTCGGCGAGGCCACCTTTCAGACAGAGGTGCAGTTCAGTCCCGACGGGCTGGGGCTGATTGCCGGCTACCCCATCACCAACGTGCTCGAGTTCGACTGGTCCAGCGTGTCGGGAGACATGGTGCTAGTCAACCAGCTTCCGCTTCCGGCGACCGTTCGGAAGGGAACCGCGGGGGAAACCCAGGTCAACACCCTTGTCGAGTTCTTTGCGCAGGCGCAACTGGGGGACGAGGTGACCTTCGACGCCCATGTGAACACCCGCCTGGGCGCTTTTCTGGGGAATTCCAGCACCGTCTACCCCTCGGGATACGAAGTGACGGCCGCTGCGAGCTTCCGCGAAACGGGGGTGCTGCTGTCTCCTGGCACACTCCTGTTCCTGGCGATCAGCGGCAACGCAGTGTTCTTCGTCGACACCGCGGAAAACGCCGTGGTGGAAAGCGGCAGCGGCTTCACCGACGGCATCCCCATTCTCGAAGCTCAGTTTGACACCGTCGACGGCATATACGCGACCGGAGGCCCCAGCGCGGTCACCGTGCTGTCCACTGTGACCAACTACGACCCCGCGTTCCTCGACACCGATCCCGCCGCCATGCGGACCCTGACCAACGTCTCCATCGTGACTACCATCGAAGACCACGACCCGCTCCAAGACACCCTGGCGCCGGGGGGCACCGCGGGACTTGCCCTGTACACGGTCATGCCGGCGGATCTCGTGCTGAAGGCCGACGCCAATACGCCGTTTTTCGCTGAGGAAGAAGTGCTGCTGGGGTCCTGCCGGGTTACCGCTGGCGGCAACAAGGACGGCGTCTACTGCCCCCTCAAAGCCAACGGCCTGCCGGACACCAAACTCTGTATGGAAGACATCTATCACACCTGGGGAGGGCAAGCAGGCGCCCCGCCGACCGTGGACGGGAACTGGACCCACCACTACAAACCCAGCAGCCGGGAAAGTTTCAACTTCCATTCCAACGACCTGTTCTACATCGGCTGCAGCGACCCGGGCCCCTTCTGCGAACCGGCACGCCCCGCAGACAATCGGCAGATCGACTTCGCCGGCCTTGGCAAGTTCAATGCCACGAAAGGCTCTTTCGAAGCGTTCCCGGGTGGAGAGGTCTGCTTCATGGTCCACCTGGAAGACCTGGGTGAGCCCGGGCAGGGCGGGAAATGGCCGGTCTCCGTGGCGGAAGGTCTGGATTGCGAGCACTGCCCCGGAACACCAGTGGTCAACGGGGATGCCTCGGACCTGACAACTCGAAGTGACTGCAGAGACTGCACCGATTACTACGAAATCCAGATCTTCGACAGCCCGGCCAATGACGGACGGGTGTGTCTCGGTAACCGGATCTGGGTAAATGGCCAACCGGACACGGTCCGCTGCGGCGCAGGGGACCCCCAACTTGACGGGTTCTTCACCCGTGCCGGCAATGTTCAGATGCACCCGGACAACAACGGCCCGTAACCCCTCAGAATTCATCTAGACGGCGGGGGACGAAGACGGGCTTCGTCCCCCGCCCTAGGAGTGCAACACGACTGTTCACCATAGAATCCTTCGAGAGACCTGACGTCCGCCCCAAGGCCAGTCGCCCCCCGTCCCTTCTCTTCACGTTTCCAGGTCCTTGTGCCGATTTGGCATCCGATGGTAGTAGTTTCCTACACCGCAATCCTTCTGCACACGGGAATAGGGGTTCTACTCCGCTTCGCACTAGGGCGACCTTCCCCGTGGTCTGGGAGATGAAATGAGATTCTTTATTGCCTTGACCTTGGTCCTGGGCCTCTTGGCCTGCGCCAAGACCCCGCAAGAAAAGGCCTCCGCGCATAATGCCAAAGCTGAGTCCTACCTTCAAAAAGGGCAATGGCGGGAAGCGGTCATCGAACTGAAATCCTCACTGCAGGCGCAGCCTGACGACCCGCAAATACTGTTCCTGCTCGGAGATGCGTCCCTGCGTATGGGGCAACCCAAGGAGGCCTACGTTGCGTTTTCCAAGGCGGTCGAACTGGATCCGGCCCACATCAACGCACAACTGGCACTAGGCAATCTGTTCTTGATCGCTAACTCGCCCGCACAGGCAAGGGATGCGGCAGAACAAGTGCTTGTTCACGAGCCTGACAACGCCAAGGCACACATCCTATTAGGCAAGGTTCTGATCAGAGGAGGGAACATCGAAAAAGCCATCGTTCATCTCTCTAAGGCGAAAACGCTGGCCCCTTCAGACCCGACACCGCGGACAGTGCTTGCCACCACGCTTCTGGTGGCCGGCAGGCATGAAGATGCCAGGCGAGAGATTGAAGCATTCTTGGAAAACATCCCTGACAACGCGGATGCCTTGCTTCTCTTGGCACAGGTGGCCGAACTCACGGGTGACGAGCAGACAGTTCAAGATGCCTTTGCACGTTTGCGGGCGGCCGAGCCAGACAACCCGAAGGTGTGGACCGCCTACGGGAATCTCTACTTGACTCGGGGAGAGATCGAGAAGGCACTGCCTGCACTCCAGAAAGCAGCGGAATTCGACAAGACGGGCACGGGAGGGTGGGAGAAGTTTGCCGAGGTGGCACTACGCCACGGCGATCTGAACGCCGTCCGCATCGCGGTAGAAAAGATGCAGTCAAGAAATCCAAGAGGCCGAGGGACGGAATTTTACGGGGCCTTGCTTCTATTAGCGGAGGGAAAGACGGATGAGTCCGTAGCGAAACTCCGGGAAATGTTGAAAGAAGCCCCGGAATCACCTGAAGTTAATTACTATCTAGGATTGGCACTTTTTGAGAGTGGGAACGCAAATCTATCTAAAGAATACATCATAAAAAGTGTAAGCATACAACCTTCTTCGGATAAAGCACGCATTTTATTGGCAAACGTGCATTTTCAATTACGAGAATATAAGGAATGCATCACAGCTGTCAGTGAAATGACAAAGTCTGGTTCGATAAACTCTGAGGCGGCTGTTATCGCAGCGGCTTCTCTATATAACATGAATCAGACAGAGCGTGCCGCCAACCTTCTGGATAAAGTGCTGGAAGCCGTCCCGAATAACATCCAGGCCTTGGAACTTCTCGCACGCTGCCGCTATCGGACAGGTGCCATTGATCAGTCGGTGGCTATTTTGTCCAAAGTGCTCTCCCTGCAACCGGAAAATCTCCGTGCCCTTCACCTAGCGGCACAGTTTCTCATGAAATCGGGTAAGATTGCCCAAGCAGCGACGCTGGTTGAAAGCCATATCGAAAAAAATGGGGAATCGGCCGGGGCGCTGGAAGTTCTCGCCATGGTCCACCTGAAATCTGGCGCCACGGATAAGTCCCGAGAGGCGGTAGAACAGGCGCTGAAACTGAATCCGAATGCTCCCTACGCCTACATCATCTTGGCACAAATCCATGAACGCGGCGGCGACCCCAAATCCGCCATCGCCGAACTGGACACCCTGCTCCGGGAAAAACCAAGCTACGCTAGGGGTTGGCTGGTCAAGGCCATGTTGCATGATACTCTTGGTGAGTACAAAACTGCCCAGGAAGCGCACCGCAAAGCACTCGACATCTCACCCGATCTGGTGCCGGCATTGAATGACCTCGCGGCTAGCCTCACGGATCATGGCGGGAATATTGACGAAGCCCTCAAGTACGCGGAACGTGCCCTTGAACTTGCCCCTGAATCACCAATAACAAACGACACGCTGGGTTGGATCTATGTTCTCAAGGGGGTCTACCTCAAGGGGTTGAGCCACCTGGAACCGGCGGCGGAAATGCTGAGCGACAATCCGGTGGTGCTATACCATCTGGCAAAGGCCTACGACGGCGCGAAGGAGCAAGGGAAGGCGACTGAAACCTACCGGAGGGCGCTTTCTCTCAGCGATGCATTCCCGGGCAGCAAAGAGGCGCGGAAGCGATTGGAGGCGCTCGCTTCTACTCCAGCAAAATAGTCATGGCGCGCGTAGGTCTGTGCCTGAACCGCCACAGCCAGCTTCCAGCACGGGCGGATGAGATGTATCCCTGCCCGCGGATCCAGAGCGCCGACGCGGTGCGCAGCCATGAGGGGCACTTCTCCAGGATGAATCGTTTCATCGCAGCACCGATGAGGGCGTTTCCGACAGGCCATACGATATCATATATTGTTCAATAATTTTTTATGTGTTACGAGTATTGCAGCCCGCTACAAAGGAAAGAAATGCACAGATTCAGATTGGGGTTTATACATGCCCGAGGGCGTCGACAATGTTTTGTCCAGCGGCTCTCCGAGCCGGGATTAATGCGGAGAGGATACTCAACCCCACGAAAAGCAGATATATCCATACAAGCGTCTCCGGCGCTAGATTGATCTGGATGGTTACTTTGTCGGCTACGCCCGGAGGGGTATAACTCAGATCTGCCCACAACAAGGCAAAATATGTGGTGAAAGTTAGCAGCAAGCCTACCAAACTTCCAAAAAACCCGAGAATAGCTCCTTCCACGGAAAAAAGAACAATTACCATGCGTGCTTTCATTCCCATTGATCGCAGAGTTCCAATCTCCCTCGTTCTTTCATAGACAACCATTGACATTGTATTGAAAGTTCCAGTAACCACAATTATAGAAACAATGCAAAAAATGAACGTGAAAACAGTATTCAAGTATCCCGTAACTTTTTCATAAAATGCGGATAATTCATTCCATGTGTGCGCATCTACATCGTATCCAATCATTGCCAAATTTTTTTCAATATAACGTGCCGTATCATCTGTTAATTTAACGTTCTCCAAAAGTACACATAGGCGATCGGCGCCATCAAAGTCATATAGAGATCTTCCCAAAGACAAAGAAATCTTTACATATTTGTCATCAAGTCCCTCCGCAATGGGGGGCATGAATCCAGCAACTTGTATATCAACAGCATTCATCTGGCCGAATTGAGTGGTCGACATCAAAACGGCGTCGGAGTTCAATCTCAACTGCAGCAAGTCTGCCAACTGTGGCGCCAAGAGCGCCGCAAAAGGTACGTCTTCCGGTATCATCTTCGGCGCATAAACGCTGCTCTTGAATGGAAAATTTTCCCATAGTTTCCGCACATCACTCGGTTCCATCGCGTCAGCGATAAATACTGTCGACCGATCTCCATCGGTGATCAAACCCGACAGGGCCAATTTGGGTGCGACCCAAACAACCCCTGGCAGGTCTTCGATGACCTTACGGATCGTCTTCAGGTCTTTGGCAGAGAACATGTAATGTGATGGATCCAGCTTGCCCTCCTGCAAGAACCCTTTTTTAAACACGACCACATGTCCCGGAGCTTCAAGGAAAACCGCTCCCACCTGAATCCGATGGTAAGCGTCCTGCATATATCCATCAAACACCCCTACCGCCATGTACCCGATAGCTACCGCCAAGACGGTGACGAGACTTCGCCTACGGTTCCGCAACACATTTCGAAACGCGAGCCGCAGAAACGTCACGTTCGGACCTCCTCTTCACAGATCCGTCCGTCCTCGAGTTGCACGAGTCGTTTCACCTGATCGAGCAACCGCGGGTCATGGGTGGAAAAGACAAAGGTCGTTCCTTCGCGGATGTTGAGGTCGTGCATCAACTCAATAATGTGATGGCTCGTCTTGGAATCAAGATTTGCGGTCGGCTCATCGGCAATGACGATGGCCGGGTCCGTGACGAGGGCGCGCGCGATGGCCACACGTTGCCGCTGCCCCCCACTCATCTTGTCGGGCCGATGCAACCCGAAATCGCTCAGTTGAACCTCATCCAAACGTCTTTGGGCTTCGCGCCGGGCGTTCTGAACAGGCATGCCGCGGATCTGGAGAGGCAACATGACATTTTCCAGTGCCGACAGGACTGGAACCAAGTTGAAGTTTTGGAAGATAAACCCAATGTTTCGATTTCGCAGATCGGCCTTGCGGTTGCTGGACATCCCTCGGGTATCTTCCCCTGTGACTTTGACCTCTCCAGCAGTGGGCTCGTCGATTACACCGATTAAATTCAACAGGCTGGATTTGCCACTCCCAGAGGGCCCCCAGATAGCAACGAACTCGCCCTCTTCGACGGTGAGATCTACTCCGCGCAGAGCATGAACCTCGGTCTCACCAAGGCGGTAGATCTTCTCAACATTCAGGAGTTCTATGAGGGCCATGGGTCGTCGTCGCCAATAGCTGAGGGTAAGTGCCGGCAACCGTTTGTCGGCACTGGGTCACACAAGGTGAAGCGGGAAGGGCACTGAGCTCAACGGAAGAGGTAGGAAATGGCGCACTCGTCCTCCATCGCCAAAATGACTATGTTCTCCCCGAGTTCGAATCCGAATCAATCCCTTTTCTGGACACCGAGGACTTGAGGCCCATCTTTTTGCGGTATCAACCCCGGGTTTCTTGCGGAAGAGGTTGCGGGGAGGAATCCTCTGCCCTGTTCTCCACCGCCATCGCGAGCAAGACCTCTCGCAGGCCTTCTACCCAAGGCTCCTGTTCTACCGCAAAGCACTCGGCAATGCGAGTGCAGTCGAGCACGGTGTTGTTGGGTCTTCGTGCGGCACTCGGCCACTGTGCCGACGGAATCGGAAGCAGGCGCGCTGATGCTGCCCGTCCGGAACCTTCTGCCATGCGCAGGACTTCCTGTGCGAAACCATACCAGCTGATCGCGCCCGCGCCGCAGTAGTGGAAGGTTCCCCACTCCGCAAAGTTTCCGGCTACCACCGTGACTGCGATGTCCCAGACGACACGGGCCAGATCCTCCGCGGCTGTGGGGCACCCCCACTGGTCGTCGACGACGCGGATGGGCGCGCCGCCCGCGCTCAGACGCAGCATGGTCTTGACGAAGTTCGCGCCGTGGGCACCGAAGATCCACGACGACCGGAGGATGACGTGGCGCGGGTTGTTCTCTCGCACCAAATCCTCGCCCGCAGCCTTGCTGGCCCCGTAGATGTTGAGCGGCCGCACCGGATCGGTTTCCGTGTAAGGTTGGCCTTTTCCCCCGTCGAACACATAGTCTGTGGAGAGGTGGACGAGGGGCAACCCTGCCTGGGAACACGCGGCGGCCAGGGCCCCGGCGCCGTCCCGGTTGACCGAGAAGGCAGCGTCCGACTGCGACTCCGCACCGTCGACATCGGTGAACGCGGCCGCATTGACCACCACGTCCCAGCCGCCCCCTGACACCACTTCCGCGACCCGGGCAGCATTGGTGATATCGAGGGAGGTGCGATCGAGGCCGACGACCTCGATCCCCTGCGCGCGGCCCCGTTGCACCAGTTCGCGACCCACTTGGCCGTTTGCACCCGTCACCAGGGCTCTCACCGCCGCCCTCCGCCGGCCGGCAAGCGCTCTGGGGGAATGTCACGAAGCCGTGGGTTGTTGCGGTCCTTTTCCGAGAGCAGCGGGGTGCCGACGGGCCACTGGACCCCCAGGTAGGGGTCGTCCCACAGGAGGCCCCCTTCGTCGCCGGGCACGTAGAAATCCGAGCACTTGTACAGCACATCGGCGACATCGCTGAGAACACAGAAGCCGTGGGCAAACCCTTCGGGCACGAAGAGCTGTTGCGGTTCTGCGTCGGTCAAGTGCACCCCAAGCCACTTGCCGAAGTTCGGTGATCCCGGCCGGAGGTCGACGGCGACGTCGTAGATCGCGCCGCGCACTACCTGGACCAGTTTGGCCTGCGGCCTGCCGATCTGGTAGTGCAGCCCCCGGAGCACGCCCCGCCTCGACCGGGACCAGTTGTCCTGGACGAACTCCGGAAAAGCCGGAGCGTCCCCGCAGTACCGCTCCCGGTGGAACGTCTCCACGAAGAACCCGCGGGGGTCTTCGAACACCTCAGGGGTAACGATCCGGACGCCCTCCAGCGCCGTGGCCGTCACCTTCATCGGGAGGTGCCCTCCTCCCTCAGGATGTCCAGCAGATAGGTTCCGTATCCGCTATTGAGCAGCGACGCGGCCAGTCGCTTTACCTGCGCGGCGTCGATGTACCCCATCCGGTAGGCGATCTCTTCGGGGCACGCGATCTGGAGGCCCTGTCGCTCCTGGACACTCATGACGAACGCGGACGCCTGATGGAGGGATTCAAAGGTGCCGGTGTCGAGCCACGCGAGGCCCCGACCCATGACTTCCACGTTCAGCTCGCCGCGGCGCAGATAGGCGTTGTTCACGGCGGTGATCTCCAACTCGCCCCGGGCCGACGGATGCAGACCCTGCGTGATCGCCACGACCCGTGCGTCATAAAAGTAGATGCCCGGCACCGCGAAGTTCGACCGCGGCACCACGGGCTTCTCCTCGATGCTGACGGCCCTGCCCGCCCCGTCGAACTCGACAACCCCGTACCGGCTCGGATCCTTCACGGGATACGCGAAGACCACCCCGCCCGTCTCCAGACCCGCGCAACGGCGCAGGATCTCGGGCAGGCCGTGGCCGAAAAACAGGTTGTCCCCGAGAACCAGGCATACGCCGTCACCGGCAAGAAAATCCTCGCCGATCAAAAACGCCTGGGCGATCCCCTCCGGCCGTTCCTGGACGGCATAGGCCAGGGAAATCCCCCACTGGGATCCGTCGCCGAGCAGGGCTTCGAAGCGGGGCAGGTCCTCGGGGGTCGAGATCAACAGGATTTCGCGGATCCCCGCCAGCATCAGGACGCTCAGGGGGTAGTACACCATCGGCTTGTCGTAGATCGGCAGCAGTTGTTTGCTCACACTGCGGGTGAGGGGGTAGAGGCGGGTTCCGGTGCCTCCTGCGAGAATGATCCCTTTCACAGCGTGCTCCCTCCGGTCCCGCGTTCAACCTGTTCCGTGCTCAGGCGAGTCCATCGCCGTTCCCTACCCTGCTGCATCCCGTCCCCCGTAGTTCTGGTCCATCCACTTCTGGTACTCGCCGCTCCGCACATGGGCCACCCATGCCGGGTTTTCCAGGTACCAAGAAACCGTGGCATCGATCCCTTCCTCAAAGGTGTGCCCCGGAACCCAGCCGAGTTCGCGGCGGATCTTGGCGCAATCGATCGCGTACCTGCGGTCATGGCCGGGGCGATCGGTCACGTGTTGGATCAGGGCGCGGCTGCTCTGTGCCGGGGACCTCCCCAACCGCCGATCGACGACATCGCACAGGTGGTGGACCACTTCCAGGTTCGTCCGCTCCGCACCACCGCCGATATTGTAGGTCTCTCCGGGTTGTCCGCTTTCGAGGACCCGGAGCAGGGCCTCACAGTGATCCAGCACGTACAGCCAGTCCCGCACGTTCCCACCCTGGCCGTAGACCGGCAACGGCTTGCGTTCCACGATGTTCAAGATCATCAAGGGAATGAGCTTTTCCGGGAACTGGAAGGGCCCGTGGTTGTTGGAGCAGTTCGTGACCAGCGCCGGCAACCCGTAGGTGCGGTGGTAGGCCCTCACGAAGTGGTCCGACGCCGCCTTCGAGGCGGAATAGGGGCTCGACGGCTGGTACGGGGTGTCTTCGCGAAAAGCCCCCTCGGGACCCAGATCCCCATAGACCTCGTCCGTCGAAACGTGGAGGAAACGAAAACCGCTCGGGCTTCCGGTTTCCGCCCACCGCTGCCTCGCGGTTTCGAGCAGCCGGAAGCTGCCGAGGACGTTCGTCTCCACGAACGCCGCAGGACCGAGGATCGAGTGGTCCACGTGGGACTCGGCGGCAAAGTGGATCACGGCGTCGAAGGGGTGAGTGAAAAACAGTTTCAGGAGCAGCGCGGTGTCCCTGATGTCCCCTCTCACGAAGGTGTGCCGGGATGCGGCGTCGGGCCCGAGACCCTTGAGATTGGCAGGATTTCCCGCGTAGGTGAGCGCATCCAGGTTCACCACCTGCCAGCCGGGGCGGGTTCCAAGCACGGACCGAACAAAATTCGACCCGATGAACCCCATGCCCCCGGTCACCAGAATCTTGGATTGTTCCTTCATGCGTCGACCTTCATGCCGTCAAGCTCCAACCCGTCCATCACGGAAGACCTGGTTTTCAAGCCTCCCGGGGAGCGCTCTGCCCGATGCAGCAAGCCGGTGGCTTTCCGTGTTGATGCGGCCCGCGATCACCCCTAGCGTTGGGGCAGGGCCGGCAGCTTTCCGTGAGAACAGCAGGCGGTACAGCGACCGCAGGGGACGGCCAGCGTCGCGTGTTGGCCCAGTCCTCCAAGTGAACATGGTGTCCGGCGCCCTCGATATGGGCCTGGAGCACCCCGAGGCCGTTGTCGAAGAAGGTGTCACTCACCGACCGGCATCGGGTGGCGAGGGAGTTCCACAGCAGGATCTTGGCCAAAGCGCGCCTCGGCTCGAGCGGGAAGACTGGAGAGGGGCCCCTACAGCCTGCCTTGTCGACGATGTTGCCGAGAATCTTGAGAGCTCCATAAGAGCCCCAAAACGCCGGAATGGCAAGGCGGCACCCGGTGCAAGATAGCACGCGAGCGGAGACCGGTGATGCGTGCTCGGGGCGATGGCTCTCCACCCCGTGCTGGAGGGGCATTGCGGGTGGACACGACCCGTTTGACCAGACCAGCACGGACACCCGCCTCTCAAACCCGCCCCAGGCGGGCCCGAGCCGTTGCCCCAGGGGTTTCACGGCCATGTGGCGTGCACTGATCTTCTACGCTAAACTGCTGAAAATGTAGTTCGACCGCGCTCTCCCATCCTGTGCAGCGGGGTGCTCGCCGGTCCGTGGGCAGCGCGGTCGTCCTCTGCTCAAGGCAAAGGCAAACAGCGCCGATCTTTCGCCAAGTGCGGCACCCGTTTCGTCCATACAACCCTTTTGCCATGGCCTTTGGAAGCGGGTAGGCGCTGGGAGTTTCCTTGTGATTTCCTGAATCTGGTTTGTCCTCCCTCGTGAGATTCGACGAAACAGCACTCCGATGCAAAAGTGCCCGAAATGCGGCAGTTTCAACACGCGAAGATCGAAGCACCGTCTTAAAGAGAGACCTCTGAGACGATTGTTCTCGGCTTGGTTTCGCTGCCGCGACTGCCGCACCCGATTTCTTCGCACCGACTGGCGCCTAGGGGGGCGATGCGCTGCTGTTGCAGCCCTCGCCCTGGGCCTGATCTGGGCCGGAAAGTGGGCACTGGTCAGTGGGCGCCAGCTCGAGAATGCCACCGATTCCCATCCCGTGCCGATGCCCGCTGGGCTTGTCGCTGGCGAGGGTCTCGAGGAACAACCGTGGACGCTGCCCCTGCGGGCGCTGCGCGAGGCCGCGCAGCAAGGCGATCGCGATGCCCAGTATCGGCTGGGAATCGCCCTCTCCCGGGAGTACCAGGACCAGGGGAGCATGGGAGCGGGCACCGAGGCCGCGCGCTGGTTGACCGAAGCGGCGACCCAGGGCCATGGCCGAGCGCAGCTGGAATTGGGGGTCATGTATGAAAAGGGTCAGGGGGTGATACAAGACTACTCGGAAGCCTGCCGCTGGCTGCAGAAGGCAGCAGAGCAGGGGGAACCGGTGGCCATGTACCGGCTGGGGCAAATGGCGGAAATTGGCAGGGGGGTCCAGAAGGATGCGATGGAGGCGTACGTCTGGTTCAACCTGGCGGTTGCACGAGGGGAAGCGGCCGTGGAGCCGGCCCGTGATCGGGCGAGGAGCCTGCTCTCGGAAGAGCAGGTCGCTGAAGCCCAGAAACGTTCCCGGCTTCTGGATGCGCAGATTCCCGGCCTCTGAATACTGCACGAACCCAACTCTATTGGCCCGGCGCCTGCGCCGGCCGCCCCCTCCCACGCCCATCATTCCCCCGCCCGCAACCCCTTGCTGACAGGATTCTACCCGTCTCGGGTTCCGGGGATTGCGGAAGCGCAGTGCTCGGCGGTGGCGCCCGGCGCGCAGCGAACTCCTCAGTCGGGGAGTACCTGTTTCAACTCCGGCAGAAACTCCCGACAAAACGACACCAGTTCCGCCTGTTCCGTCTCCAGTTCACTGCGCTCCGACAGCGGCATCATGAACCGCACGAGGGAGCCGTCGTTGCGTTTGCGCACCACGGAGTCTACCACCAGCCACATCTTGGCGGAGTACTCGCTGACGATATTGCGGCCGCGGCTCTGGTACCAGTAGAGCACCAACTGGCGCTGATCGCCCTTGGCGATGAGGTAGCGGTTGGCCGCAGTCACGCCGCCGTTGAAACCCGGGGTCTCGAACTCCACCCGGTCACTCTTCACCGGCCGCCACCCCGCCCCCGGCAGGCAATGCTTCGGGGAGTGGATGGTGTCCCCCTCCCGCTGCTGTTCGTAGAACCCCACATAGACAGATACCGCCCTGCCATCGGGCCGCCGGTAGGTGCGCAGCAGGTAGTCTTCGACCCCCACCGCGTCAACGATCTTCTGTTCCATCTCGCTGCCCCGGCCGCGCCACTCCCCGATCTGCAGGGGTACATCACCCAGGGGCGCCCGGCTGGGGACCGCACGTACGTCGGAGAGGAACCGGGTGTAGCCGGCAGTGGCTAGTACCAGGAAAACCAGCAACCAGAGGCGTGCCACACGCAGCGTCGGCATCATCGTTTCCTGGCCCCAACGAACCGCAGCGCCCCGCCCACCAGGAACAGGAGCACGAACGCCACCACGAACACCAGCCAGCCGGAGAAGGTGTGGAAGAAGCCCTCCGCGGCCTGGGGGCTCACGTAGTGGGTCAGCACCCCGGTGCCTGCAACCCGGAAGGCGTTGGCCGCAATCGCGATAGGCACGGTGGAGAGGACGATCAACCCCCGTTTCCACTGCACCGTCTCAGTGAAGTAGGCGTACACCACGCCCAGGGCGAGGAGGCTGAGCAGGCTGCGGATGCCGCTGCAGGCGTCCGCCACCTCCAGGGTCTGGCTGGCCAGATGGATTATGTTGCCCTCCCGGAACACCGGCACCCCCAGGTAAAACAGGCTTTCCGTGGCAATGCGCGCTGCAAAGAGTTTGAGCGGGAAGGCCACGGCGTCGTACACCAGGTACGGCAAGGGCACCATGAAGAGCAGAAACCCCAGTGGGAACGCCGCGACTCGCACCGTCCCCCAGCCCCACAACCACCACACGCCCCCCCACAGCAGCGTCACCAGGCTGAACCGCTGCAGGAACAACTCCGCGCCCGCGCGGCCCACGATCAGCAGTCCCAGGCTTCCCACGCAGAGGGCCAGCCCTGACCACAGGCTCGAGTCTCCCTCTCTCGCCGCCTCTGCCAAGGCCACTCGCCGCGTCCAGAGAACGTAACCGCTGATCAGCGGCACCAAGATGCCGTGGGAGTAGTTCTCGTCTTGGAGCCAGTCCTGCACCATCGGCGGGACAACCCCGGAATACAACGCGGCGACAGCGCCTAGAAGCACGGCCAGAGGCCACCATTGCAATGACTTTCCGAGATCAATCACGTCGATGGTTCCCACCGATGTTCAACATCTCGTGCTCCGTTTGACTGATCGCTATCCAGTCGTTCCCAAGTTGGACATTCTCACCGGCCCGGCTTCCGCCAACCAATCCCACTAGGCATTGATCCAAATCGCTCCAAAACAACTCTGCTCCGATCTGCGCTTGAGCGGCCCTGAAATTTGCCCCATCCACGCAGTATTTGGTCACCTGAGCATCAAGCTTTACGGTAGCACACACTCCCCGGTGGATAAAGCTGCCAGTGGCCCTGGGACCGCGGTTGACAGCCGTTTCTTGCACGCCCCCACACGCGGACGGCCGTTTACGAAATCAGGTTACGCAAATGGGACCGCGCCAAACTGGCTGCCAGTACATCGCTTCCCCAAAAGACGCAATTCGTTAGCGCAGAACCCTGGCCCGGCTACTGCATGTGTGGGGAGTCACCTCCATCCATCCCCCGCCATACCTAGGAGATTCTTCGATGCGTCGAAGCATACTTGCTGCCACCCTCCATCCCCGTACCGGGCCAAATTTCAACTGGCTCGCGGCTCTGGTGGGAACCGTGTTGATCACTGCCTGGCTGATCCCCTCGCAGTCCCACGCCAGACCTCTCAATCCACCCCAGAAGTGGGCGGAAGGCCACATCCTGGTCCAGCCGCGTGCCGGACTGGCCGAGGCGCAGTTCGACACTGTTTTGGCTAGACACGGCGGCCAACGAAAAGGGCAACTGGGGAAGATCGGGGTCCACATCATCGCCGTACCAGCGAAGGCCGAAGTAACGGTCGCACAGGCACTGGCGAAACACCCGTGGATCGAGTTTGCGGAGCTGGACCGCCTCATCGCACCAGAATGGGTACCCGATGACCCCAGTTTCACCAGTCAGTGGCACCTGCCGAAGATCGCGGCACCCGCGGCTTGGGACCTTTCCACCGGCTCCGGCGTCGTCGTTGCGGTCCTCGACACGGGTGTGGATCCGGACCATCCAGACCTGGTGGGCAAACTGGTCCCTGGTTGGAATGCGTTCGACGGCAACGACACATGGGAGGACGTTAACGGACACGGTACTCAAGTCGCCGGTACCATCGCTGCAGCGACCAACAACACGCTCGGGGTGGCATCCATCGCACCCGGTGCCCTCATCATGCCGGTACGCATCAGCGGGCTGGACGGCTATGCCTACACCAGCACCATCGCTTCCGGCCTCACCTGGGCCGTCGACCACGGGGCCGACGTCGCCAACATCAGCTACGGGGTAACCGGCATATCCACTGTCGACAGTGCCGCTGCCTACATGCGAGAAGCCGGGGGCATTGTGGTCGCCTCGGCGGGCAACGGTGGTGGGGAAGTCCTCGCGGGCGAGGATCCCAACATCATCTCCGTGTCGGCCACCACCAGCAGCGACACCCGCGCGAGTTGGTCCAGCTACGGCCAGTATGTGGACGTTTCCGCCCCAGGAGTCGGCATTCTTACTACCACCAACGGCGGCGGCTACGCCGCCGTTTCCGGCACCTCCTTCTCCAGTCCGTGCGCCGCGGCAGTTGTGGCACTGATGAAGGCGGCGAATCCGACCCTGTCTCCGGATCAGCTGGAGACGTTACTGCGGGAAACTGCAGTCGACCTGGGAACCTTCGGCTGGGACGCCTACTACGGAAACGGGCGGGTCGACGCTGCAGCGGCTGTGGCCGCCGCGTTGGGAGCCCAGGCTGAAGACACCCAGCCTCCCATGGTTCGCATCGACTCGCCCACAGGGGGTACGGTCTCTAGCACCGTTCCAGTGGATGTGACCGCCACCGACGCAGGGGCGGTCGCCAGGGTGGAGTTGTGGGTCGACGACGTGCTGGATGCGACCGACACCATGGCACCGTTCAGTTTCGCATTGAACACGGGCGCATACGCCGATGGGCCTCGCGCCCTCATTGCCCGGGCCGTCGATGCCGCAGGCAACACTGCCACATCAGACGCCGTCCTGGTGACCATCGACAACGTCCGGGACCCGTTGGACGAGGTGCCCCCGACCGTCGCGATCACCTCCCCCGCCGCAGGAGCGTTGGTTGGTGGCCGGGTAGAGATCACCGCAGTGGCCACAGACGATGTTCAGTTGTCGCTGTTGGAAATCTTGGTGGACGGCAACCCAATCTGTGCGTCGAATTTCTCCCCATTGGGGTGCACCTGGAACGCCCGAAAGGCCTCCTTCGGTTCTCACAGTATCGCCGCACGGGCTTCCGACACAGCGGGCAATCAGGCGGTAAGAGTTGTCGGCGTGCAGATCGGGTCTGACGAGGAACCGACGAAGACGTCAACCGGGAAAGGCAAGAAACCGCAGAGATGACCAGCCAATCTCCCTGTTCTTACATACGCAGCGGGGCGCCCAAGTAGGCGCCCCGTTGCCTGTGCATCGGCGATCGCAATGTGGTGGGAGCGCAAACTCCGCTTCCCCGGGTCCGGCACATCAATACCTGGTTTGGGTCATTGGGGTCTTGGGCGACTACTCAACGAATCTCCCTGAGAACCTCTCTTGCTCGAACGGCCGGTGGAGTGTCACCCGCCAGGGAGACAACCTCCTGCAGGATCAACTCTGCCTCTCCCGTTAACCCCCTGGACGCCAGGTTGACCCCCCAGTGGAGCAGCACCTCCGGGTGATCCGAGTAACTCGCCAGCGCCTCCCGCAAGAACGGCTCTGCTTCGGCCGCCTGACCGGCCCTCTCAAGCGCCCAGCCCAAAGTATCCAGCACCGAGGGGTTCTTGGGCGCCCCAGCGTAGGCTTCGCGAGCCCAACGCAACGCCTCGTCCACTCTTCCCTGCTCCAGGAGTAGATTCGCCAGGTTATTGGCCGTCTGTGGATCTCCCGGCTGCCAATCCAAGAGACGTTGGTAGGTCGTCTCGGCGGATGTGAAGTCGCCCCTTTCGCGATAGATTTGGGCTAGCATATTGTAGGCGTCCGGGTGAACGGGGTTCAGGTTGATCGCCTCTTCCAACTCTACTGCCGCTTTGGGTCCCTCCCCCGCGCCGATGAGCATCGCAGCCCTCAACACCCGCGTCTCCCAATAATTGGATTCGAGAAGCACGCTTCTATCCAGTGCCCGCTGTGCCTCCAGTCTCTCACCGCCCTCCAAATGGATTCTCGCGATCATGTTCAAGACTCGGGGGTCTTCGCCTTGTTTCAACTGGTGGTCCTGCAATAATGCGACGACTTCTCTTGCCTGCGACCCACTCTGCAGCAGTACCTTGGCTTCAGCAAAAAGTGGTTCAACGGCTCTTGGGTTTTGTTCACGCGATTTTCCATAGTACAAACGAGCCTGTTTGAATCGACCGCTAACTTGTTCCACATCCCCCATCAGTTTCAGAACAACAGGGTTACTGGGGGACTCCGTCAGGATCTCCTGTAGAATTGTTCGTGCCTCGGCGGCATCTCCTCGGTCCAACAAGACTTGAGCCTTTTCCAGACGAATACGGGGGCCCTGAGCCACACTCTCCGGCAGGGCGTCAAACTGGGCCAAAGCTCCTGCAAAATCTCTTTGAACCCGCAACAGTCTTGCAAACTCAATCCGCGCCAGCACGTGGTCAGGAACTCGGCGCAGAACTGCCACGTACTCGCGGCGGGCCATTGCCCAGCGGGCTTCCCGCGCCAAGGCTACGGCGTAGAGAAACCGTGTCTCCACGCTTAGATCCCCCTTCGCCACCAAGTTTTCCAACACCAAAAGCGCCCAATGCGCCCGCCCGTCCGCCAGGTGGGCGCGGGCCTCGAGCAGACGCGGGATGCGCCCCGAAGGGTCGAACTTCCGCGCCAGAGGGAAGAACTCGCGGGCTTCGTCCGGTCGTCCCTCGGTGATCAATACATCGGCGAGCACAGCGCCCAACCCGGGGTGACCGGGGTGTGCATCCTGTGCAACCTCCAACACCTTCCGCGCCTGGGAGGCCGCTCCCAGTTGGAGCAGCAGCCGGGCCCTTTCCAACGCTATCGCCGCAGCCGCCTTCGGGTAGCGATCCTGGGCCTGTTCGAGAAAATCCAGGCCCGCCTGCAACTGTCCTTGGCGAATCAACAGCCGGGCCCGCGTCGCCAAGACCAAGGGTGACTCCGGATGGGTGGTCTCGGCTTCTCCCAGAGCGACCTCCGCGGCCTCGAAGTCACCCGCGCCCATCTGGAGCTGGGCCAGTGCCAGCCGAAGGGAGATCGCCTGGGGTATCACCTTGAGTCCGGCCTGCAGGATCTCTGCGGCCCGTTCACCTTCACCGCTCCACCCCTCGAAGAGCGCAGCGTCCAGGTAGATAGCCTCGTCTTGCGATCGCTCTTCGAGCAGTCGTTTCCAAACATTTCGCGACTCTTCTCGCTGGCCCAAGGAGGCCAACGCCCGTGCCTCCAGGCGGCGGGCGTTCGTCCCGGCGACCGCCTCAGAGGGAACACGCCGGGAGAGGTCCAACGCTTCCGTATAGTTTCCTGACGCCCACAGCAACCCGCCCAACTCGACACAGGCCTGCGGGTGGCCGGCCTCCAAACGCAGCAGACGGGCCAATGTTTCCCGATACTCGGTTTGCTGGCCGAGTGCCTCCAGACTCTTGGCCAAGCCGAACATAGCCTCTGCGTCTTCCGGAAACACCTGCAGCGCGGCCTGGTACTCGATGCTCGCCTCCTGGTTCTGCCCCGCCTCCCGGTAGGTGTCGGCGCGTTGCCGAAGCTCTCGAGCTTTCTCCGCGGGGTTCTTCGCGCACCCGACGGAAAGCGACAGAATGGCCAGCGCCCCGATCACCGCCACCACCTCGAACCACCTAAACGATCTAGTACGATTCATGCAGCCTCCGTGGAAGACAGAGAATCATGGACTAGCCCCATCCATACACCACAAGGCCGAAACGGACAACGATCTCGGGACGATCTCAGCACCAAGCGCTGAAACCGGAACAGTCCGGCTCCTTGCCTGCTACGCCCTGCACACCTTGGGCATCAATGTCGGCCAAACCGAGCATTGGCGTGCGGCATGCCTTGGGGGAGTCCCACAGAGTTCGACGGGCCCTGGATCTGCTACATGAAACGGCGGAAGGGACGAGTGCGAGGAGAACCAGAGGAAGCACCGAGTACTCAGAATACCACTCGCAAGACGCTGGAGCAGGGGGAGAAATGCCGCGGTAAAGTAGCTCGGGGCGCCACGGCTGGACGCCCCGATACTGCAAGCACAGCAGACGAACCGTTGGCTGAGGAGCTAACCCTCTTGTTTCGCCGCAGTTTTCCGCCGCCGGGCCATACCACCGACGCCCAGTAACCCCGTCCCCAGCAGAAGAATGGTGGCAGGCTCGGGAACGACATTGAGCGGAGGTAGGCTCCCGTCTCCGGGAAGGTTGGGCTGACTCAAGCTGGTCCCATACTGAAACGAGATATTGCTGATCTTGTCGAGGACCTGACCAGGAGAGTTGAAATCGTAGTCAGCAAGACTGGCTGTCAAGCTAAAGGTGACCGAGTCCTGGATTAACGGCACACCACCGGTTACTTTGGCGTTCCCCAGGGTCAAATCGTCGTTTGCTGAGACAATGCCGTAGTTCAGTCCATTTACCGCCCCCGGCGGATCCAAATCCACGCCGTTGAAGTTCGCGGCCCCGAAAAGGTCCAGCCCTGAGCTGCTGATACCGGACGTGGCTCCCCTGGGCGCACCGGACAGGCCCCCTGCGTAGGCCCACTCCCCACCGACATTGCCGCCGCCATCGGCACCAAAGTAGACCGTTGACCCGCCCAACAGAGCAGACATGGGATCCAGCACCACATCATTGCCACTCTTGTCGGTCAGAGTAAAGAAGACACCCGTAAGGACGGACGAAGGGACGCTGGTGGCATCGCCCAGGCCATCGTCCCCAAACGTTTCCGGCGCGACGTTGGTCAGGGTTACCATCAACTCCAACACGTTCCCGTTGAACGTCGCCTGGAAATTTGCGCCAGCTTGGAGGATGTCATCCGTTCCGAACAGCGGAACCGGGTTCGACTCCACGTAGAGCGCCCAGCTACCAACGGCGGTGGTCAAGACAACCCCCAACGCCGCAACCACCAGGTAACACGTCCGTTTAAGCGCCATCATCCTAGTTGCTCCTTATGGGTGAAATCCGTTTTCGCGGATGAAGTTCTCGCACCATTATTGGTTAAGCGTATGCATCTGTCATGCCAAAGCATCGCACTGCGCGGCGCATCGGCGATACCTGTGTAAGTATCCGATGATAAATGGTATTTCTGGCAGTGTGCTGCCAAGATCACCCCATTGGCGTCCTTTGAAATCCTTTGGGAGGGAAAAGGTTTTCCACTTATGTGGACTTTGGTGGCCGCACTACCTTTCATGCAACTGATGGGCGCTGCGAGATCCGCACGACCTACCCCCTACGGGAACCGACGTGACTCTCGCGCCGCCCCAACGCTTGCAGTGGGGCTTTGCTCCGGCAGAAAAGACTCTGTGGAGCGTTGGTTTCCGGGTCGCCGACGATCGACACCACCCCCTCACGGCGAAACGCTTCTCACCAAACCGAGAGCCGGCAGGTCGTCAAGATCCCACTTCGGCGCCCTGAACTCAACCCAGCGATCGCGGTCGGTCACCGGGTGCCGATCGAGCCAGGCACCCACCCGGGTGCGCAGCTCCCACAGCGCCACGGGGTCCAGGTCCTGGAAGCGCACGCTGCCGGCGTCCTCGTCATCCGCCTGGGAAAACGTGCCATTGAGTTTGAGTTCCCGCAGGACCCGTTCACCGACGACCCGGCGCGACAGCCCGGAGGCCGCCGCCAACCGGGTGAGGTACTCCACGTCCTGCTGCCCGCGGCGAAACGCCTTGAGCCGGAGGCTCGGCTTCGGGCCGGGCCGGCCGATCTCCGTGCCGGGGTAGAACAGCGCGTTCGGGTCGGCGCCTTTCCAGGACCGCGGCTTGCCCAGAGTCTGCCAGGGGACCACCCCGTCCAGCCCGCGGCACCAGGTGTCCACGCACCAGGCGGCCGGTTGGGCGTTGCCCTCCTCGAGGCTGTTGGCCGAGCCGTAGTTGTAGGCCACCTCGCCCCAGCGCTCCTTGCGGTCGAGCACCACCCGCTCGTAGCGCCGGAACGCGCCGCCCACCACGTTGACGTCGAGCACCCCGTCCAGGATGTCCCGCTGCCACTGGGGCCGGGAGATGTCCGCGCGGAACAGCAACTGCACCTCCTCCCGCGCCCGGCCCACCCCGTGGTGGAACATCAACCCGTACCAGCGCAGGGCCCAGAAGTCCTGGGTGTTCATCGGTTCGTCGAAGATCCAGGGCGCGGAGGACCCGTTCCACTTGTTTTTTTTGTGACTGATCTTGTTGTTCAGGTAGAACTCGAACATGGTGTCGCGCCACCTCTTTTCCCGCAGGTGGCCGGCGAACTGCCGGGTCGCCCCCACGAACTCCTTCCAGTAGGCCGGCGTGAGCGCCTCCTCGATCCAGTACCCCCCCCGGAAACCGCTGTGGATGTCCGCCGGCCAGTTCTCGTTCAGGGGCAGGTAGAACGCCTCCACCGGCACCGCCCCCCGGGGCAGGTCGGCGAACGCCGAGCCGTCCAGCAGCGGGCCGAAGCGGCGATCGTAGGCCGTCCAGTCGAAGTCCCGACCGTCCCAGACGGGAGCACGATCGTCGGCGATCCGCCCGGTCCAGCCGTAGGGGAGGATGTTGAGGCAGGTGCGGTGCCGCTGGGCCAGGCGATAGTAGTCCAGCTCGTGCTCGGCCTCGGGCACGCGGCCGTAGCCGTTCATCTGCGGGATGAACGACAGCCGGTCGGGCAGCGAGAAGTCCCACACCCGCAGGCGCAGCGCCAGCTCGACGGCCCCCTCCGCGGTCCGCAGCACCAGCCGCCCCGGGTGCTCGCCGGGGGGCGTGGCCTTGGGCACGTGCACGTCCACCAGGAACGAGGCGTACCGCGCCCCGGGAACCACGGAGGCCGGCAACGGGTTGCGGCCCGAGTTGCTGCCCGAGCCGGCCCAGGGGAGCAGGGGGTCCGCCACCAGCCGCCCGGCCGCGTCCACGTACACCACGGTGAAGAACTCCACCAGCGGCGCACCCCCGCCCAGCCCCTCGAACCGCGCCTCCGCCGCCACCCCCTCCGCCGGGCCCAGCAGCACCACCTGGAACGCCACGGTCTCGCCGCGGGCGGCGAACAGGTGCACCGTGGCGTCTTCGGCCGACCAGAGGTGGTTCCCTCTCCGGTACGCTTCAGTCCTTGCCGGCTGCATCACGCCGCTGACGGGATCGACCTTGTCCAGGGGATCGACGACGAACACCTCCGTGGTCCCTGCCCGCGGCAGGGAACCCGGGGTGGCGGGTGTACTTCGGGGGGGTTTCGGCAGCACCAGGGCCGGACCCGACCCGGCCAGGGCCACCCCGGTGGTGGCCACCGGCCCGGGGTTGCCGGCAGCGTCCACGGCCCGCACCCCGAGGGCGAAGCGGACGCCCGGTGGCAGACCCAGGTCGCGCAGATGCATCGACACCGTCCCACCGGTCTTGCCCGCCAGGGGCACCAGGTACTGCGGCACCGGGACACCCGAGTCCCACTCCAGGGCCCCGGGGCGGAAGATCCGCGCCTGGAAGCCCAGGGTGCCGGCCGGCCCTTCGTCGGCAGGTGTGACCCAGCGCACCGTGGCCTCCCCCGGGGGCAGTCCGGCGGTGTCCGTGCCGAAGCCCTCGGGAGCTGCCGGCGGCAACCGGTCCTCAGCCCCCAGGGCGACCGTGAAATAGGGTGCCTGCGCGGCACCGGCCTCCCGGCTGGAGACGTAGCGGTTGGGAAAGCGCTGGAACGTCACGGCGTCGCCGTCGCGGCGGTACTCGCTGCCCACGTCGTCGAACACCACGAACCCGTAGCTGATGCCGGCCACCCGGGCCGCCACCACCGCGGGGTCCACGGCCACCGTCTGCCAGCCCCCGGCGTCGGGCAGGGTCGCCTCGGCGAAGCGCCACAGGGTATTGCCCTGCCCGTTCATCACCGCCGTCACGTCGCTGCCCGGCCAGGCCCAGGTTTTTTGGTCCTGGGCCGCCCAGTCGAAGGAAGCGGCACCGGCTTGGCGGGCATAGCGGGTAGACCGCCCCTCCACCCAGTCAGTTGCCAGAGTGGAGATGGACAAGCGGCGCTGGGGGGTGTCGGAACGGGAGTGGAGGTGGAGGGTGGCGGATTGGATCACCCGGCCCCGGAGCCGGGCGGTGTCCAGATCGACCAAGGCGAACTCCTGGATACCCTTGGTCTTTAGGCGGTCGGCGCCGCCCAGGTTCGCGTCCCGCTCCCCCCGAGAAGCGGAAAACCACGTGTCGCGGGTTACCGGCACATTGATCAAGTCCGATGGAAACGATGGACGAGAACACAGAAAGACTGCAGACAGGAGCAAGGGGAACGACTGTATTCGCATTAGCCGCAAGTGACCTACAGACGCAAGCAAGGCGGTAGACACCCTCAGATATCAGGCAACATCACGCCACATCATTTCCCTAAAGATTCTAGAAACTCTTTCGCCTTGCCTGAATACACGCTGTTTCCAGATACAACAGTCATTAAATCATATTGTGCTTCTTCGTATTTTCCAGTTGCATTATATATTTCTGCTCTCAGAAGAAAAGCCTTATCATATCTAAACTTCTTATTTTCTTCTGCTATATCAATAGCTCTTGAGCAGACTGCTATAGCTGAATCATACTCTTTTAGTTTAAAAAATGACTTACACATTCTATAGTATAGAACCTCATGCTCAGCGACACTACCTTTTACAAGCTTTACAACATGAATATAATCTTCAGTTGCTTCTCTATATTTATGAAGATAATCATACCGCAAAACACCTCTAGCATAATACAAACTGTGTTCGTAAGGGAACTCCTGCAGTCCTCGGGAAAGGACAAGTTCCGCCATTTCATAATCTTTGTCCGACAGAAGTTTAGAATAGACAGCATGATACTTCTGCAAACCTTCTGTGGTTCCACCATAGGTGTTCTGCGCACACAGAAGCAGAGAACAGCAGAACAGGAAACCCAGCCACGCACCAACATGCGAGCCCACCTTGCCTAGGAATTCAGGTGACAACAGCACCCCTCCTTGCGGAAAATGCCGAACAATACTGAATTGTACGGTCTGCCACACCTGCCAGTAACGAGGAAAGTGCAAGTACGGTTACCACCGAGATCACTACGTTCACCGCCTTCATATCGGTAGGCGTCAACCGGAAGTACGGGTGAATCAGGTAGACCTCCAAGAGGACCCCCGAAAGCCATCCGCCGATGCGATTCACGGCTAGAGGAAGGTTGATCTCCATACAGAAGAGAAGCCCTGCCAATGCAATCAGCAGGATGAAGAAGAAGTTCGCCCCGTCAAACTGAAACAGGAAGTGACCACCCAACATGACCCCGGTGGCGACCACCGCTACGCCTCCGGAAATGGCCGCAGGCAGATGGAGTTCGGTTCGGGCCAGGCAGAGCCCTACCAGAAAACCGCACGCGGTCAGCCACAGCGCGTGCGTGTACAGCACCACCGTGTGCAGCCAAAACAGCAATAGAAGCCCCATCACAGTGAACGCAACAGCCGCGATCTTCTTGCGGTACAGGGGTTCGATCACCGGATACAGAGCGTAGAACAACAGCAGCATGGTAAGAAACCACATCCCCCCACCGTAGGGACTCATGTTCTGCACTCGGAACCAGGTGATAAAGCCCTTCATTCCGAGCCAACTAATCAATGTATGCCAGGAAACCAAACCCGTGGTCCGCGCCTTCACCTCCAGCCAATCCATCACCCAATACCGTTGCAACAGAAACCAACCGAGCAGGAACAGGTTGATGACGATCAAGCGGGGGAACAGCCGGACGATCTTCCGCTTCCAGAAAGTGGCCCAGGAGAACGCCCCGTGGTAGCGCTGCCAGGTGAAGAAACCGGATGATATGGTGAAGACTAGCAGACCTACGGTGACGACAACCCAGAAACTCGGGATGCCGAGGCCCGAATGCCCCATGACGATCACCAGCGTGGAGAAGCCCTTGACCGTCGCGAGGTTTGTGCTGGTCCGCGCGGCGCGGGACGCATCTGGATTCGACACTTCCGCTCCTCCGTGTGCTACGACAGTCCGTGGTAGGCTCATTTTCCCGTCACCCTTCAATAGCGCTGCATAGTCTGGCTCTCACCCGCATTCGTCGCACACCATACCGTACGGTTCTGCGTTGGGGGTGACGCAGTGGCCCAGGATCAACCTATCCCCTTGATCCCTAGCCGCCAAAACTGAAAGGATAGGCGGCAGCGCAGCGCCACTTGCCCCCTGGAGCCTATGCCCCCCTCTCCTGCAAAGAGCAAAGCCCCCACTGCCGCCGGTTACCTCCTGGTGTTCCTGCTGGTGGAGACCCTCGCCATCCTAACAGTCTTGCACCTACCCGGGGTGCCCTACAATGTGCGGGAACTGTTTGGCAGCAGCTTCGTATCGGCCAAAGTGTTCCTATTTTCCCTGCTGACCCTTTGGATCGGGCTCGCCCCGGCAGTAGCGGGGCGAGTTGTCACAGCCGTACCCCGGTTGGCTCTTGCAACACCATTCTTCGCAATTGTGATTGCCCAGGCATCGTACTATCTGCTTCGTCTCTCGGTCACGATTGAGAGTATGAACGACATCCTCGGCTCCCGCCTATGGAACTGGCCGGGGAACTGGGAGCGACTGGCCCGGTTTTGGGCCCTGGACACTCCCCTCACCATCTTCCTGATCGTCTTCAGCGCTGGATTCTTGAGTGCCCGCGCCTACGGCCGGGCCATCGCACGGAGACTCGCGCTCGCGACACTTCTCAACGGGTTGCCGTGGATCATCCTGTCCGGCTTGGTGGTGTTCCACTGGCCCAGCACCGACAACCTGGTGGAACTGGTCCGTTCTGCCCCCTCCCCCTGGCTGGGCCCCACCCTCTTGACCCTGCTGACCGCCCTGCTCGCGGGAAACGCCGTGTGGCTGGCTTCGTCACCGCCTGGCGGCTTCCGACCCACCACCCGTCGCCTGCTATTTACCCTGGCGATGGTAGGACCCGGATGGCTCCTCCTATTTTACGGGCTGGAGCCCGCAGTGGAGAAGTACGGGTTGACGTTCCCGGCGCTGCGATTCCTCCTGGGGGCTAGCCGTTCCCACGAGATCGGTTGGTTCAGCCTGTTCCTGCGGTGGATTGTGGTCCAATCCTGTGCGACCGGGTGCCTCGCTGCCGGCGTGTGGTTCGCGAACAGGTTATTGCCACTCGGCACCTCTCGATCGGTAGCGCCCGCTGCTGGGCAGAGTCCCACGCCCGATGGTGGCACGGCCGACAGGAGGACACAGGAAACCAGCATTTCCAACAACCAGAATCTGGCCAGGGTCAGTCTGGCCCTGGCGCTCCTGTCCCTCGCCGTCATCGTCGTGGGCCTGTATGAACCGCTCGACCGCAGCAGCGTCGGCAGTTCCCCGTGGCGTGAGTTTTTTATGATGGCCCTGCGCGCCGGCAATGTGCGCGACGTCGTGGAGAACGTACTCCTAGCGTGCCCGGCGGGTTTATTCCTCGGCATCAACGCCTACGCCCGGCAGAAGGGGCACCTGCACACGCTGGTGTTCGGTTTCGTGGCAGTGTCTGTCGTTGCCCTGCCCAGCGAACTGCTTCAGCTATGGATGCCGTTCCGCCACCCCTCAGCTCTGGACGTGGCAGCCCTGGCGACCGGCGGGGCGGTCGGGGCCTGGTTCGCTTGGGCCAACCGCGGCCGAATCCACAGAGCGTGGGCACATCTCGCGACCACGGGAGGCCTAGTACCCTGGTCGGCGGCAGTCCTTTGGGTGACGGCGAATTGGGTTCCCGGGCACCTGCGACTCACCCGCGACCTGCTCCTGAGGGGAGTCGCTCCCATGCTGCGCGGCGTGCAACTCCAGGTCCCACACCTAGTTACCACGACGGCCTGTTGGGTAGGGGTCTTCACCCTGCTAGGAAGGCAACTTAGCGTCAGGGGGTCCGCTCTATTGCTGCTCGCGGCCTGGGGTGGACAGACCTTCTCTCCCGGGCGGGCGATTACCTGGGAAGCAGTGCTGGGCGGCGCGGCGGCGTGGGTATGGTGGGCCACCACCACGGCACGGGGCCGCACCCGCTGGGGCCCCACAGGCCTCGTCCTCGTCTTTGGAGTATTCGCACTGCGCCTGTTCCAGGGCACCGCCATCATGACGCCAGAGGTCCTGCCGCAGTTGCCCCCCTTCGGTGAACTCATCACACTAGGCAAACTACGCGGCCTCCCATATGTGCTCGAGGCCTTGGTGCTGGTGCTATCTCTCACCAGCATCCCCACCTGTGCACCACGGGTACCGCACGCTGTGCGCGCCCGGTGGATTTGGGCGTGCGGATTGGTGCTCGTGACGGCAGAACTGGGCCGAGCCGTGCTGACCCCAGCTCTGCCCGGCACGACGACACTGTTCGCCCTGTGGCTCGGCACCCTTACCTCCGGGGCATCACCGGGTGTCGCGGCGCCACGCGAAGGAATATCGTGAAATTTGGGCGGCAAGCGTCCCCGAGGGTCCACCGCCGCAGCCGTCCACGACGTCTGGAGTACCGCTAGTGGCGCGGCTTCCTTCAGCGACACACGGCCCTGACCGCCCGGCCCTGGGGTTGCACCGCCTCCTTGGATGGATGCTGTTGATCGCCACCCTGGGGGCTGCGACGCAGTACCCTCTGCATCCGCTCTTCCTCGTAGCTGCGCTCGCCCTGTATGGGGGGGGCCAGCACCAATTGCCAGTGGCGTTCCCGTTCCTCGCCCCTATCGTCCTAGCGTGCGTGAACCTCTACGCCTGGTCGGGGTGGCATTTCATCGAGATCCCGGATTTCTTCATCTGCACCTCCATAGCCGTCGAACTGCTGCGGGTCGAAGGAGGCGGGCCTCTACCCGCCCGCGGCAAGGGCGTCTGGGCGTGCCTGGCGCCACTCTATGTTTCCCTGGCCATTTCCACTGTGGTTGCATTGCACGGTGCCTGCATCCCGTTTCAAACCAACCACTTCGACTATACCGCACCCATCAACGCCCTACGGGTGCTGAAAGGCTGGGTGTGGGCGCTGGTCGCCCTGGAACTGCTGCGACGGTTCGCCGCCCGCGGGAGGGACGGCTGGCACTGGTTCCTGCGCGGAGTGGTACTCGCACTCTGGATCGTAAGTCTGGTGGCGCTGCGGGAACGCTGGCTGTTCTTCGGATTGTTCGAGTTCGACAAACACTTCCGGGTGGTGAGCACGTTCTCGTCCATGCACGTGGGCGGTAGCCACATCGGAGTGTTCCTAGCACTGGCGATTCCAACCGCCGTAGCGACGGCCCTGCTCGACCCCTCACGTCGGGTTCGCATCGCTGCCGGCGTCGCCCTGCTCCCCGGGGCATACACCCTGCTGGTCACCTACACCCGCGGGGCCTGGATCGCGACCGGAGTTGGGGTCGCGGCGACCCTGGTCATGGCCGCATGGCAACGTTGGCAGCACAGCACCAGCCGCCTCCTGCCCTGGCGACGTCTGTCCCTGCCCGCCTTCGCCCTACTCGCCTGCGCGTTCCTGGTCGCCACGGCGTGGCACGGCCGGTTCTTCCAGGCACGGCTGCGCACCACTCCCAGCGACCTGGCCAAGCGCCTCGACATCTTCTCCGAAACCCTAGCAATGATGGACGACACCGTCTGGAGCCACCTGTTAGGTATGGGCCTCGGCAGCTATCCGAGGATCTACTACGAGCGGAATCAGGATGGGTACCGGCCCGTGACCCGCGAGTTTCTCACGGAGGAGGGGAACACCTTTCTGCGCAGCCGCGCCCCGTCTCTCGCCGAAGCCAACCGGGCGGACAAACTGACCTTTGGCCAACGAGTTGCAGTGGAACCAAACCAGATGTACCGGTTTCGTGTGCGGGCCCGGTCCAGTACTCCCTCTCTGATCATCTTCGAGGTGCAAGAACGCACCGTCCTGCACTCGTGGCAGGGGGTAGTTGTGGCTCAAATCCGGGATTTGGGGCCAAACTGGGAGGCTCATGAGTTTGAGTTCAGTACGGCGGGCATCGGGGAGGGAGCGGGGCCGTTCAGGCCTGATCTGGTCCTACACTTCTACAACCCGATCATGGGTTCGGTTGTTGACCTGGACGACATCGAGATCATCGATGAGCAGGGCGACCCATTGGTCCGGAACGGGGATTTTTCGAGCAACCAGGATTTCTGGTACGTCCAGGAGCAGAATCACGTGGCGTTCCAGGCCAAGAACGCGCTGGTAGGAACCTACTTTGAACAAGGAGTCCTGGGCGTGGTCGGGCTCATCCTGCTGTTCCTCCCGGCGCTACGGACGGCACGGGTCACATTGGGCTCCGCCCCGTTGCGATCCATCTCGGTCCTGGGCCCGGTGTCTGGGTTTCTAGCGATCTGCCTGAGCGAAAACCCGTTCACGGTGCCCCGCTTGACCGTGCTCGTGGTGATGTACCTCGGAGTTGCCCTCGCCTGGCGTCACCACGGCTCACCCGCGAGCCGACCGGACCCGGAACTCCACCGAGGCGACAGCCCGGCGATGCCACGATGACCCGGCCCAAGGGCATTGCCTGGGGGGGCCTCGGGGGCGCCCTCCTCCTGCTCACCTCCTTGGTATTCCTGGCCTTGGACAGCACCCCCACGGTGCCCCCCGCCCAGACAGCCGACGTGAACGCCGCCGTGCGTACCCGCCGGCTGGTCAAGAAGACTTGGAGGACGGTGAAACACGCCCAGGGAGACGTCCGTCTGGTCTTCACGGAAGAGGAACTCAATAGCGTCGCGGCGTTCGTGGCCCGGGGAACGGGTCGGCTGGCAGGCCGCACCGGCATCTCTGCCGACGGCGTCGACGTGGCCCTGACCCTACGGCTCCCGGAGCTGCCCCTGCGAAAGTTCGTCAACGTCCGGTTCCGCATCCTGCCGTCCGAACGGGGGATCGCCCTTTCTCGTGTCTACCTGGGGTCGCTGCGACTGCCGGGAGGTCTGGTCCTGGGCGCCGTCCGACAGGTGCTGAACGCGACTCTGGGCAACAACGAGGGGTCGCTGCTGCTGGACGCCGTGCTCTCGGTGCAACCGGACGCCGGCCAAGCGGTGGTCTCCCTGTGCTCGGTCGACTGCCTCGAGGAACGACTAGCAGCGGTGAGGCGGCGGCTGGAACTGCTGCGCGACCGTGCCGCCCCGTTCGGAGACCCGGACCGGGCGCGCGGGTACTACCGAAAGCTGACCGAAGTGGACGGCGCCATCCAGGGACACGGGGCGGTGTCCCTGGCTCGTTTCGTCGAACCCCTGTTCCTCTTCGCAGCCCGGGGCGCAGCGCCACCCGAAGAGGAGAACCAGGCGGCCCTGCTGGCCCTCGCCACGTTCCTGGGCAGCGAACGCGTCGAGACCTTCACCGGACCGGTCCGCGAACCGGCTCTGAAGAACCACCGGCGGGTGCCACGGCCCGTGACCCTGGGGGGCCGGGAGGACCTGCGCCTCCACTTCCTCATCTCCGCGGCGCTGAAGGTCCTCTCGGACCGGGTCGCCGCCCACGCCGTCGGCGAGTTCAAGGAACTCCTCGACGCCCGCCGCGGCGGCAGCGGCTTCAGCTTCGCCGACCTGGCAGCGGACCGCGCCGGGGTCCGCTTCGCGGAAGCCGCCCTGGACTCCGACGGGGGGGCACGGCGACTGCAAGACGTGCTGGCGCAGGAACGGGGGGAGGAGATGTTCTTCCCCGATGTCCACGGACTGCCCGAAGGGCTCTCGAAGACCCGGTTCGAGAACCTCTTCGGGGGCATCGAAGATCCCCGATACGCTGCCCTAGTGGCCGCCATCGACGCCTGCATCGCCCGGCTGCCGGCGTATGCGGACGGCGAGGCGGTGGGGCACGAGCCAAACCGCGAAGCCTGCCGGGTCGCTAACGTGCTGCCGCCCGGAATCCGATGAGGGGAGCGGGCGCAGGCTAAGAATTCTTGTCTCACGCAAAGCCGCCAAGCTCGCAAAGGAAGGCATAAACTTTTTTTGGTAGGGATTCCCATTGATCATGGATTCCGGAAGTGGGCCGTTCCCCTTCCCTGGTTTCCCTTTGCGCCTTTGCGTCTTTGCGTGAGAACGATTCGTCTTGTGTGAGAAGGGAAGTAGTGCATGAAATTCATGATCGCGGTGGACTGCGACGGACCCGCCTGTGTGGTGGGGGACCCGGGGAAGGCACTGAGCTTCTCCCGGGACATGCCGTTCGCCCGGGAGCAGGCCACCCGGGAGACCGACGCTGCCGCCCGGGCGCTGTTCGATGTGGGAGCCGAGTCGGTGGTCGTGTGGGACAACCACGGCAACGGCAACAACCTGGTCTTCGACCGCATCGACCCGCGCTGCGAGTTCTATTTGGGGACCGGGTTCGGCCGGCGATTTCCCAGTCTGGACGAGGATTTCACCGGGGTCCTGATGATCGGTTACCACGCCATGGAGGGCACCCCGAACGCTGTGCTCGCCCACACCTACAGCCCGGACGCCTACAAGGTGATCCGGGTCAACGGGCAGCCAATGGGGGAAATGGCATTGGATGCTGCGGTGGCCGGGGAGCTTGGGGTGCCGTTGGTCTTCCTGGCCAGCGACGACCACGGGTGTGGGGAGGCAAAGCGGTTCATGCCCTGGGTTGAGACCGTGGAGACCAAGCAGGGGATGGGCCGCAACTGCGCCCGCAGCAAGCACCCGGCGGTGGCCGAGGAAGAGATCTACACGGGGGTGCGAAAGGCGGTGGAACGCATTGGCGAGATGCAGCCCCTGGTGTTCGAGAAACCGGTGCGGGTTGAGATCGAGTTCAAGAGGGTCGTGCAGGCGGTGAAAGCCCGTGTCCGCCGCCCGGGGTGGAGACTGGCCAGCCTGCGTACCATCCGCGGGACCCTGCCGAGCATGCTGGAGTGGCGCTGCTAAAAGAGAACACCCAAAGGCGTCTCACGCAAAGCCGCGAAGACGCCAAGAACGGCCTTATTACCTTGAAAACAGTAGTCCATCTCTTCCGTAAACAACAAAAAGCCGTTCTTGATTTCCTTTGCGACTTTGCGGCTTTGCGTGAGATGAGCCGTTTGTCTTTCACGACAGTTGGCGGATGAGCCACGGCCCCAGGGTCCGGGCCACGGGCAGGGGCAGTTTTTTCCAGTACTCCACCATCCGCGCATACTTGCCGCTGTCCGGCCGGACCTCGGGCACGGCGGCACCGTCGGCCACGAACTGCTGCCAGTGCAGCTGCACTGGTTCCGCCCCCCACTCCCGCTTGAACTCGTAGGTTCCCGCGTCCACCGTACTCCTGCCGAAGTCGAATCTTCCCGCCCCTGCTTCCGCGGCGTGGGCGAGCATCTCCCAGTACAGGAAGCGGTTCGCCCCCAGATTGCGGTAGCGGTAGTCGCTGCCCGACCACGGCACGTGGAAGCCCCAGGGGTCGGTCAGGGTAAAGGACGCCGCGTGGGCCGCGCCTCCCCGGCGCACCACGAAGAGGCGGGTCTCTGCTGTGAATTCCGCAGCAATACGCTGGAAGATCCGCCGCCCATGGGGCGGGCTCCCCAGATCCCGCATGGCCCGCGAGTAGACGTCGTGAAACGCGTCGACCAACTCGACCCCACCGACCGCAAGGCTGAAGTCGTTTTTCTGGGTTTTGCGCACCTTGGTGCGCACCTTGGTCTTCAGTTGCTCCCACATCGCCTCCGAATTGTCGGCAATGTCCAGCCACAGGGTGACCTTGTCGGTCCGGGTCGCGTCCTCCTTCGCCACCGGCGTCAGCTGCCGCAGCTCCAGCACAGCGTACCCCTCGGCTTCGCGCAGCTCACGCGCCCGGGCCAGCAGGGCCGACGCGGCCCCGTCGTCGTCACTGAGGATGCCGGCGGCGTCGAAGTAGGGCGTGCTGGTCAGGCGCGAGCCAAACAGCAGGCTCTTCTGTCCCACCAGCAGCAGGACACCGACCACCGCGGCGCTCCGCCGCGCGGTCAGGTAGAACGGCTGCCCTCCGCAAGCATCGCGGAGGATGCGCCCCCAGCGGGGATCGTGGTAGATCGTCGCCGCGGGGTGCGCGGCCAGGTAGGCGCCCCAATCCGGCACCTCCCGGTCGACCGCCACTACGCAGGGCGCTGCACTCGTCGCCGAACCGCTCATGTCCAGGGGTCTTCTTCCTTGCTTGCGGGGATGGGTTGGGGAACGTATCGGCCGGTCCACGACCATTCTGAACCGCCAAGGCGACAAGGACGCCAAGGGATGCCATTCTTGGGGGAAACCTAAGATCCCTGTCTCACGCAAAGCCGCCAAGTCGCAAAGGGGGGAAATACCATTTACGATTCTCGGACTTGCCACCATTCACGGCTTCTCTGAACCGCCAAGACGCCAAGGGACGCCAAGGAAGACACTTCTCGTGTGAAACCCTGGAAACCTTGTCTCACGCAAAGCCGCAAAGAACGGCGGGCTGTATCTTCAAAAACAAATCAGTGAAGGCTCGTCCGGGTTGATCTTGCGCCTTGGCGGCTTTTCGTGAGAACGCCCTTGGCTTTTGACGTCTTGGCGGTTCAAGCCCCTACAGTGCAGCGCCCTCGGGATGATAGGATGTGCCCCCCCACCCGAGACCAAAGGACGTTCCTTGCAACCAACGGAAAGCCTCCAACCGCCCGAACCGGGCTCCGTGCGCCTCGCCGCGGTGGGCGACCTGCTGTTCACCACGCCCACCGTGCCGGGCCGGGCGGCCCGCGGCCTCGAGGCCCTGGGGGCCGACGTGCGGGAGCTGCTCGGCGGCTGCCACGTGGTGCTCGCCAATCTTGAAGCCACCCTCCCCGGTGGGGAAAAGGTGCCGACCGAACCCCGGGTGATCGCCACGGAGGAGCAGATCCGCTCGCTCTCCGGCGCCGGAATCGGCGTCGTCACCCTGGCCAACAACCACGCCTTCGACTGCATGGACGAAGGGTTCCAGCGCCTGCGGGCGCTCCTGGACGAACTGGGGATCGTCCACTTCGGCGCCGGCGGGGATCGGGCCGAGGCGCTGCAGCCGGCAGTCGTGGAGATCGGCGGGCAGCGCCTCGCCTTCCTGGGCACGGTGGACCCGTCCACGGGCCCCAACCGCTTCGCCTCCCCGACCGCCAGCGGCGTCGACCGGCTCGACATCGAGGAGTTCAGCAGGGCCATCCAGGAAGCGAAACGCAGCGCCGACCACGTGATCGTCTCCCCCCACTGGGGGGAGGAGCGCTTCCGGGTCCCCGCGCCGCGGCAGGTCGAAGAGGCCCGCGCCTTCGTCGATGCCGGCGCCGCGCTGGTGCTGGGCCACCACCCCCACGTCCTCCAGGGGATGGAGCGTTACCGCGGCACCCCCATCGCCTACTCCCTGGGCAACTTCCTGACCAACCACGTGTACTGGGACAGCGGCGCGTTCCTCACCTGGAGCCGCTTCGAACGTACCGGGTGCATCGTGGTGGCGGACCTGGACGCCTCCGGGCTCCGGCAGGTCCGTCAGGTCCCGACCTACGACGACGGGGAGACCATCCGCCTGGAGACCTCCGGGTGGGGCGAGCGCTGCCTGCGCACCGCCAACCGCCGGGTCGCCCGGGGCGTCACCCCGGAGCAGTACCGGCGGGAGCGCTTCCGGGTGGAGAGGCTGGAGCCGATCCTGCGGCAGCTGCGCTGGGCCAGATTGAAGAAGATCCGCCCGGGGCACTTCACCAAAGCCGCCAGGCTACTTCTGGGAAGATAAAGGCAACGTCGGTCTCACGCAAAGCCGCAAAGTCGCCAAGAAGATCTTTGTTCTTGTTTTTCTAAACAGAGAGTAAAAAGGCAACTTCTGCCTCACGCCAAGCCAAGATGTCTCCAATAGGGATGGTTGTTTATCAAAAAAAATCCAAAAAAGGTTTTCCTGCTTCACCCTTGGCGCCTTGGCGGCTTTGCGTGAGAATGCCTTTAATGCCCTGTCTTTGATCCTTTTCCAACCTCACCTTGCGACTTTGCGCGAGACAAGGTTTCGTTCCCGAATTGCCGCTTCCGGTACAACTCCTCCGCCACCTTGCTGATCACCGGGCGGTACTTCCCGGAGCGGGCCGGGGCGATGTCGTCAACGAGTTCCACGGTGATCTCGTCGTCGCCCCCCAGGCGCTGGGCGACCTTGGCCCGGACCTGGGCGGCGCCGTCCTCGGGGAAACGCCCGTCCACCGCCAGGCGCACGCGGATCTCCCCGAGGCGCTCCTGCACCACCTGGAACTTCACGATCCCGGGCACGGCCCGGGCGATGTAGATGAAGGAGTAGCCCACCACCCACTTGCCCTCCTTGGTCACCACGAACTCCACCGCCCGCCCGCCGCTGATCTGCACCCGGGACAGGGTGCGGCCGCAGGGGCAGGGTTCGTCAGAGAGGGTGACGATGTCGCCGGTGCGGTAGCGGAACACCGGGAACGCCGGGCCGACCAGGTTGGTGACCACCAGCTCGCCCTCCCCCGCCGTGGGCTCTCCGGTCTCCGGGTCGATGGTCTCCAAGAAGACCTGCTCGTCCACGCAGTGCATGGTGCCGTGGGCGCACTCGTGGCCGATCAGCCCCGCCTCGCGCAAGCCGTAGGAGTCGCACACCGGCACCCCGAACGCCTCCGCGATCAACTGTCGGTCCACGTCCGAGAGCATCTCGCTGGTGGTGCAGATCACCTGCAGCCCGCGGGGCTTGAGGCGTTTCAGGTCCAGGCCCAGGCTCTCGCAGATCGCAGCGGTGAGCACGAAGGTGCTCGGGTACCCGAAGATGCAGCGCGGACGCCACCGCAGCCAGTGTTCAAAGTACCCGCGCACCCTGGCTGGAGTCACCTCGAAGCCGTTGGTGAGGCCGTCGTTGATCAGCCAGTCGCGCACCCGCTTGACCCGGTCCTGCTTGCTCAGCTCGATCGGCGAGCCCCAGTAGTACATCTCCCGGTCCCCCCGGCGCACCCCCACCCACTCGTGGCCGCGCATGCGGGCGGCGTTGATGTGGGCCTCCCGGGTCGACGAGGTGTAGAACTCCAGGGCCTCGTTGGTGGAGCCGCTGGTGCGGACGAGTTGGACGCGCTTGCCCTCCCCCTTCCACACCATCTCCTCCCGGCTGTCGCGGATGGTCTGCTTGTCCAGCAGGGGGAAGCGGCGCAGGTCCTCCAGCGAGCGGACGTCGGCCGGGGCGATCCCCCGCTGGTCCAGCACCTGGCGCCAGAACGGGGTGTGCGCGTAGGCCAGGGCGACGGCCCGCCGCAGCCGCAGCACCTGCTGCGCCCGGAGGCGCTCCCGTGGCCACCACTGGCTCTCGTTGAGGCCGTCGAGCAGCAGGAAGCTCGGGCGGCCGAGGAGGGATTCCTGGAGGTGGAAGATGTTACGGGCAAGCGCAGGGATCATTTTTGAACCGCCAAGGCGCCAAGTACGCCAAGAAAGACCATCCTTATGGGAGAGACAGATACGTCAGACCATCTCATACAGAACCACAAAGGTGCAGAGAACGGCTGCCGTTGCACCGACCAAACCTCTTGAACCGCCAAGACGCCAAGATCGCCAAGAAACAACCCTCATCGGTGAGAACCTGAAAAATCATATCTCGCGCGAAGTCGCGAGGATGTTTGGATTCCTGGATGGGGTCAACGGGAAGAAGACCTTTCCCTTCTCACACCTTGGCGCTCTTGGCGCCCTGGCGGTTCCCAGCCTTTAGAACCAATACCAGTTGTTCACCATCTGCACGGCCCGTCTCGTCAAGGCCCGGAGGGGGCGGTTCAGGGTGCACGGCTCCACCGCCTTGGGTTGGTAGCCCTCTTCCTTCACCAGCCGTCCCAGCTCGGCGAAGGTGCGGGCCGGGTAGGCATCCCGGTTCTGGGCCAGCCAGGCGCAGTACTGCTCGAAGCGCCGGATCACCACCCGGTTGGGCCGGCCGCCGTTGTACTGGACGTCGCGCCACTTGAACAGGCTGAAGCTGTGCAGGATCGCCACGGCATCCCCACCCGCGTCGCAGATCATCCGCGTCACCTCCCGGCACTCGGGCGCGGAGGCGCCCATCAGGTCCAGGGGCTGGGCAGCGTGGAGCCCGGGGAGGTTCGGTAGGCGGAAACCGGACAGGGCCACTTCCAGCACCTCGCCGTACCACTTGCAGCCGTTGTAGCGCTCGGTCTCCTCGAACCGGCACTGCCCCCCCACGTAGGGGAAGGTGTAGCTGGAGTCGAGCCACAGCCCCGCTTCTTCCAGCGCCCGCAGGGTCTCCTCCGAGGCCCCCATGTTCCCGGCCCGGAAGGCGATGGGGCGGGTGCCGGTCCAGCGCTCCAGGCGCTCGGCTCCGTCGGCGAGGATCTCCGCCTGACGCTGTCGGGGCAGATCGGCCATCTGGTCGGTGCGCGGGTGCGGCTTGCCTTCCCGGTGCAGGCCGTAGTGCACGTGGTTGGGGTGCACGTGCAGCTGCACGTCCTGGCCGCGCCCCACCAGGTAGCGGCACACCGGTTCGGTCTCCCCCGGGTGGCCCAACTCGTCGTTGAAGGGCTCGACGAAGAAGGTGGCCTGGAGGCCGTACCGGTCGAGAAGGTCGCAGATCAGGGGTACGCCGTAGGCTTTGTCGCCGTACCGGCCCAGCATGCCGCGGTGCGGCGGGATGGGCTGCAGGGCCGGGTTCTGCCAGGCACCGCCCATAGAACATTCGACGTCGAAGGTGAGGTAGACGCTGGGATTCAAGAACACCCTTTCAACCGCCAAGGCGCCAAGGTCGCCAAAAATTGCTTTGTGTTCTTTCCGCAAGAAACGTTGATTGGCTTATTCCCTTTCGCGACAACGCTGCATCTTCGGTTCAATCATCAACCTTTCCCAAGACGACACGCTTGATGCCACGCTTCAGGACGGGCACCTTGAAGTTGATCAGGAGCCCCAGGGACAGGCCGGTAGCCTTGAGGTACGAGAGCAATTGCGCGTGGTGGATTGGAGCCAGTTGGTCAACGGCTTTTAGCTCCACGATCAGCACGCCACCAACCAGCAGGTCGAGTCGCCCCTCTCCGACAGGATGCCCTTTGTAATTCACGGCCACTGGCGCCTGTCTTTCGAAGGCGATGCCGCGCAGCCCGAACTCGTGCGCGAGAGCTTCCTCGTACACGGACTCAAGGAATCCGGGGCCCAGAACTCGATGGACTTCAATCGCAGCGCCGATCACTACTTTGGCGATCGCGTCGCACTGTTCTCCAGGCTCACTGAACACCAACATCCACCTCCATCAGGCCAGTCCAAACGCCAAGACGCCAAAGTCGCCAAAGAATTCCAGGGCTATTGACGTTTTCGCATTTCCAACAAAGAAACAAGGACTTCTTGGCGACCTTGGCGTCTTGGCGGTTCCATCAATCCTCCTAATTCACTATCTCATGCCCCCTCGCTCCCAACTTCTTCACCATCTGCTTGAAGTCCACGAAGAAAGGTTTCGGATCCGACAGGAGAAACGAGTCGTCCTTGGTCCAGGGGCCGCAGTTCCACAAAAAGGTTCCGATGGCAGCGAGTTTGCTGAGGTGCACGTGCCCCGGGGGCAGCTCGTCGCCGCGGATGTTGCCCAGCACCCAGTTGGCGTCGCCGCCGAGGATGCGGGTGCGCAGGCCCAGGCGGTAGGTGCCGCGGCGCATCTTCTCCGGTTCGAAACGGCTCTGCCACAGCAGGAACGGCGCCTCGAACCCGGCCAGGATCACGGTGGGCAGGCCGCCGCTGAAGCGGGGGTTGATCTCCAGGAAGATGTACTCGTCGGTGGCCGTGTCGTAGTGGAACTGCACCCCGGCGACCCCTTCGTAGTCGATCGCCTGGAGCAGGCGGATGGCGTCCTGGACCATGGGCTCGTGGTTGCAGCTGATCCGCTGCACGGTTACGCCCCCGGCCAGGGGCATGTGGTGCTCGCCGATGTAGTCCCCCCAGCCCACCGCCTCGCCGCCGTGCATGACGATCTGCACGTGGTCCTCCGCCCCCGGGTGGTACTCCTGGACGATCACGTTGTCGGCGCACGCCTCGACCGTGCTGTGGAGCTTCTTCAACTGCTCCAGATTCTCCGCGTAGGCTGCTTTGGCACCCAGCTTTGGGCCCGGGACGTTCTGCTGCCGGGTGCGCAGCACCAGGGGAAAGCGCAGTGCCGTGCCGCCCTGCCCCATGAGTTCGTCCAGCCGCATGCCCCTGGCCACCGGCACGCCCAGTTCCCCGCACAGGGCGTGCATCGCATCCTTGTCGGTGGCCTGGTCAAACGCCTCCCGGGAGGGGGAGAACAGGTGCACGTCCATTGTGTCCAGTTGGCCGCGAAGGGAGATCAGGCGGTTGTGGTAGCCCTCGGAGACCGGCATCACGGAACCCACGTCGAGCTCGCGGATCAGCCCCAGGATCTCGTCGTTGAAACCGGGCTCGCCGGGGCGGGCCTCCACGGTCCAGGCGCTGGCCGTGTAGCAGCTGTGGGCCGCCTGACCCTGCGCGGAGTTGACGACGGCGTGCACGGTGAGGCCGTTGCGGGCCAGGCTGCGCACAACCCACAGCCCCACCTGGGTGTCGCCGACGATGGCGAGGACGCGGCGGCGGCGGTCGGGTTGGAGTAGAGCCTGGTTGATCGGCTTGACGCAGTTCATGGGAACCCCTGTTGTTGAACCGGCTACAGCTGAGTGCTGAGTACTGAGTGCTGAGTGCTTACTGCCTCACCATTCACGGCCCTTTTGAACCGCCAAGACGCCAAGGACGCCAAGAGAACCTCTTATTGTGTGAAAACCTGGAAACCTTGTCTCACGCAAAGCCGCCAAGTCGCAAAGAAAGACAGATCGACTCTTTTCGTAACTAGTTACCGCTTACGACTCACGCCCCCCTCGCCCCCTTGGCGTTCTTGGCGCCTTGGCGGTTCCAGGGTTTAAACTCTCCTTCTTTACAGCTCATAGTTATGGCGCTATGGTTATGGCACACAAGGAGGATGCCATGCACCGAACCACCATCATGTTGCCCGACGATCTTCTCAACCGGGCCCGCCGGCGCGCCGAGTCGGACGGCACCTCCCTCGGCGAGTTGATCCGCCGGTGCCTGGATCGGGTCCTGGCCGAGTCCGCGAAACCCACCGGACCGGACCCCCTGTTCGCGGATGACGCGGTATTCCGCGGTCCCGCTCCCCAGGACATCGCTGCCGAGCACGACCGTTACCTGTACGGCGAAGACCCGTGATCTACATCGACACGGGGGCGTTCATCGCCCGCCATGTGGTGAGAGACCACCACCACGAGTCGGCGGTAGGCTGTTGGAAAGAGCTCGAACAAACCGGCACCCGCTGTTTCACCAGCAACTTCGTTCTCGACGAAGCTTTCACCCTGCTCGCCCGGCGCACGACCTATGCCTTCGCCGCAGACCGCGCCCGGCACATCCTGGCGTCCTCAGTGTTGACCATCCTGCGCCCGGGAGCCGAGCAGGACGGCCGCGCCGTCGAACTCTTCGAGAAGTACGCCGACCAGGCCGTCAGCTTCACCGACTGCATTTCCTTCGTCCTGATGACGGAGGCGAAGTTGAAGCGGGCTTTCACCTTTGACCGCCACTTCCAGTCCGCCGGTTTCACCCTCTGGCCCGGGTGAACCTATGGAACGGCTCACCGCTTTCGGCTCACGACTTACCGCCCTTTGGAACCGCCAAGACGCCAAGGTGCGCCAAGGAAACCACTTCTTGTGTGAAATACTGAAAAACCTTGTCTCACGCAAAGCCGCAAAGTCGCAAAGAAGGGCGACTCTCTGTTTGGAACGGCTTACCGCTTACGGCTCACGACTCACGGCCTCTTCCACCGCCAAGACGCCAAGGTGCGCCAAGGAAACCACTTCTTGTGTGAAATACTGAAAAACCTTGTCTCACGCAAAGCCGCAAAGTCGCAAAGAAGGGCGACTCTCTGTTTGGAACGGCTTACCGCTTACGGCTCACGACTCACGGCCTCTTCCACCGCCAA
>JARGFW010000229.1 GCA_029211085.1 Deferrisomatales bacterium
CTGCCGCTGGCGAATGCCGCTCTGGCGGAAACGGTATAAATCAACGGGCTGTTAGCACACGTAGCGCCGGAACAGGAAGTCCTGAACCGCAGTCGGCTGGCGCTTGAAGCGCACGCCCACGAGGAGCCCCCAGGTTTTCGGCAATGCGTAGACCACCTGGCCCCAGAACCTCACCAACTGCTCCTCGAAGGCCACGTCGATCACGATCTGGCGGGGGAGTTCGGACGACGTGTCTCCCACCAGGGCGAGTTGCATCCCGCCGGGAGAAACATCCCCGGTCATGGCCGGTCGTTCCCGTTGCGCGGTCCGAACAGAGGCTATCCTGGCATCGACCCAGCGCGTGTGCAGCCGCTGATCATCCGACCGCCTGGGACTCTTGGGCTCCATGCCTTGCATGGCACCTCCTGTTCCTCCACCCGCGAGAGCGGAGTGTGTCCGGTGGGCAGGGTAGCTGCAGGTTCCCAACGGGAAACGGCTTCCTACCCCTCTTCTCGGCCGCGCCGCAACCGCAGCACATCTTCTCGCGGTGTCTCGCGCGGCCAGTCCGTGCTGACAATCCTCTCGGCGCCCAGGCCTGCTCTGAGGCGAAGAAACCCATCCCTATTCCGGAGTCGTCGCTCAATGTTCTCTAGGTGGCCCTGCATCGCGATTTCTCCTGCCGGGTGGGGGGGCGGAGCGGCGGGTTGGTTCAGCGTCCGGTGCTGTTCCTGTCGTAGACCGCGAGCCCACCCAATCCGCCGCCGTAGAGGGGCGTAGGGCCGCGTTCGGGAACCGGGGTCAGGTCGTGCCTGTGGACCGAGACGCGGTTCCCGCGGCTCTCGCGCCAGAAGACGCCGTAGATTCCGGCGATCATGGCCAAACAGACGCCCAACAACCACTCGAGTACCATCGCTCCCTTCCTCTCCCTACGCTCCTTGCGATGAGGACTGGATCTACAAGAACCGGGCCAAGAGGGGCACGAGCCTGACGCCACAGTGCGGTTTGCTGCGCTGGCCCTGGCCTGATGGCGGTTTCGGCAGCAGAAAGCGACTCGCCGGCGGGCATCACTGCGGTGCTTGCGGGGCGATGGGTGGGCACATTTGTTCCATTATTTGGAACGGGAGGCCCACCGGGACATGGATTTCAGCTTATGGCAGCGCCTTGCGCCGGAATAGACTCAGGTAGTTGCTGGGGCCCAGGTCGACGGTTTGCGGGTCGCGGAACCCCGCGGGTCCTACCAAAGCCGCCAATTCGTTGGGGGACAGACGAATCGCCACTGGGGGGCCGGGTTTGCTGGGGATCTTCTTGAACTCCACCACGGCCAGGCACCCACCGGGCCGCAGCACCCGGGCGGCCTCGGCGAGCGCCGCCCCCGCATGACCCCGTTCGACCAGGTCGTGGACCACGGTGGCCATCAGGACGAGGTCGGCCTGGGCGTCGGGCACCATGCCCAGGTCGGTGAGGTCGCCCACCGCGGCGGTTACGTTGGTGAGACCCTGTTCCGCAGCTGCCCGAGCCAGGGTGCTCACTCCCTCTTCCCACAGGTCGATGCCTTGCAGCCGAGCCCCCGGTGGCAGCCGCCGGGCCACAGGGAGAGCATAGTTGCCGACCCCGCAGCCGAGATCCAACGCCACCCGAACGTCGAACAGGGGAAGGGCTTCGAGAAACGCGGCGCCGTCGATCAGGGCGTAGCTGGACTTGCCGGCTTCGTGGGGGACGGGCTTCACGGGCAACCTCCCAGGCAAACGTGGGTGCGGGGCACATTTTCAGCACACCAACAAAGGACACGGATCGACTCTCACGGAGAACCGGGATGAATGCAAGTGCCCTTACTCGACTTGCGGAGGTTGCAGAGGGCCCGGGGCGCGATCCTGCTCAGTTGGTGCGCCGTTCTCGGAAACGGATGGTTTGCCGCACCCACCGGCGATTCCTATTGCGAAGTCTGGAGGCAGCCGGGGTATCGGTGTCCGAACTCGGGCGCATTCGCGGAAGGAACCCGGCCTCGATCCGTCGTGCCGTCGGGTTGGCAAAGGCGTCCTCCCCCCCCCATCACCACCGCGCCGGCGTGACCGGAGAGAACGCGACCAAGGGAGTGCATCTGCCGGATTCGTCAGAGAGTTGTCCAGTTTGCCAGTGACAGCCCCCCGATTCGTTGGAAGTGCTTCAGGTTGTTGCTGACTAATGTGAGGTTGTGGGCAAGGGCAACCGCGGCCAGCATGAGATCAAAATCGTCTAGAGGGGTCCCCCTTTGTTCGAGGCTGGCCTTCAGCAACCCAAACGATTCCACGCACTCCGGCCCGAGAGGCAGCACCTGGAAGGCCTGTTCGATGGCCCGAACCCTTGCCAGATTGGCCTCCTTGCGCTGTGACTTGTGTGCCCCGTAGTACAGTTCCATCAAGGTCACCACGCTCACCGCGAGGCTGTCGGAACGATGTTCCTCCAGGTGGCGCTGCACACCGGGGGCGCCTTTGAGGGCGTAGATGATGATGTTGGTGTCGAGCAGGTACATCAGAAGCCATCCGCGAGTTTGCGCGAGGGGGTGCGGGCTGCGCGGAGCTCTTGCACGATCTCTTCCGGCGGCCGTTCGTCTTCCCACGAGCCTGCCAGGTCGAGGAGCACCTGGGCGGGGGGACGCGCCCGCAGCAGTTGGGGGCGCTTGGCGAGGTATTCCCGCAGCATGACCACCACCTGCTGGCTCAGGGAACGGCTCTCCTCCGTCGCCAGTCGCTTGAGGTCATGGTAGAGCACATCGTCCATCCCCTTTACCTGGAGATTTGCCACGGCATCTCCTTTCATGCGTAATGATTACTTTTTCATGAAAATACACGGGGAGTCCCTGACGGTCAAGGGGCGCCAGCGCTAGAGGCACCAGCGCCACCCGCCGCCTGAACCTGATCAGCGGCTGCCTGCAACGGTCTTGGGGTTTGGCCACCTGGGGAGCAACGTGCCCGTGGCATCAAGTGGGAGGGTGGCGCTCTTTTGCACCGTCCACGAACAGCCGTCCCCAAGCCATGACGGGTCCCATAGCATTGAGCGATCCTCCTCGCGGCACACTCACAATTAGATCCGCTCACTCGCGGTGGGCAGAGCATACTAGTTTCACCACAGACCGGGAGTTCGCGCGGGGTCGTAGTCCCGGTCGACTGGGGATTGAGAGCCACTGCGCATAGACGATGGGAACGGCCTTCGCGGTTGACCTTTGGACCACTCAGGCTCCGAAATGGGGGAGTTTTGAAAGACGTGCGCAAAGGCGTGGCGAAAGGCGGATTCAGGTGTATGCAATGACCAGACTAGTCAGGAATGAGATTTCTGCCGACGACCGATCTGCTCGATTGCCGTTGCCCGCCTGCTTGTTGCCGGCCCGGGTTTCCCCCTATAGTCCCGCCTCCGTCGGATGAAAGGAACCCCGGATGTCCCCTCGCCGCCCCGGTCTCGCGGACGTGGCCCCCTGGCTGTTCGTGCTCCTTTGGAGCACCGGCTTCGTGGGGGCCAAGTTCGGGCTGCCTTATGCCGAGCCATTCACCCTGCTCCTCATCCGCATGTTGCTCACCCTAGCGGTGTTCCTGTGCCTGATCCTTTGGTTCAAATCTCCCTGGCCCACCCTGCCCCAGGCCGGGCACCAACTGGTGGTGGGAGCCCTGGTCCACGGGGCCTACTTGGGCGGGGTATTTGCGGCCATCAAGTTGGCGCTACCGGCGGGGGTAACCTCGCTCCTGGTGGGGCTGCAGCCGGTCTTGACTGCGGTGTTCGGTTGGCTCTGGTTAGGTGATCGGCTGCGGCTGCGGCAATGGATCGGCCTGGGCCTCGGAGTGGTGGGGGTCGCGCTGGTGCTACTGAGCGGCCGGCAGTTGGCGCTCTTCCAGATCCAGCCCGCTGCTCTGGCCTTTGCCGGACTGGCGCTGGTGGGTATCTCGCTGGGCACGGTCTACCAGAAACGCTTCGGCGCGGGGGTGAGCCTGCTCACCGGCACCTTCTGCCAGTACGTGGCCACCGCAATCCTTATGGCGGTCCTGGCCTTTGCTTTTGAGAGGCGTCAGGTGGTGTGGCACCCCCACCTGGTGGGCGCGCTCCTCTGGTTGGTTTTCGGGCTCTCGCTCTCTGCGATCCTCCTCCTCATGCTGATGATTCGCCACGGCCAGACCGCGCGGGTGGCCAGCTACTTCTATCTGGTGCCGCCGGTCACGGCCCTGGAGACCTGGCTGGTGTTCGGCGAGCACCTCGCACCCCTGGGACTGGTCGGGATGGCGGCGGCCGCTACCGGGGTGTACCTAGTACTCCGGCCCGGCGGTGGAACCGTCTGCCGCCCCCGGAGGCCGTAGCCAATCCGACTCGGGGCGCAGTGGTAGACCCGCGCCACCGCCCATAGGACCATGCTTGGGCGAGCCGCTCGGCGAGAAGGCGATGTCCCATGAGCCCCGCTCCTGGGACAACAACCCAAGTTCAAGAAAACCGGGGTATTTGACCAGATGTCCGAGGAGGCTTTCAAAAGTCCTGGACACGTTTTCGCAATGACCGCACAGGTCAGCATTCCAGAATCACATGAGCACACCTTGGCCGGGCTAGGCACGTTGGGAAAACGAGGGTATCCGGTAGCTCATAGCCTATGGCCGCTGCCTCCCGTTTCTCTTTCTCCCGCTGTGCCTCGCCAACCCGATTAATCCGGTGCCGAGGAGGAGCACGGTGCTGGGCTCCGGGACGGGAGGAGGCTCGTTCAGCACAATATTGTCGAATTGATGGTTCATTAGGACTTGCTCCCACTGAACATAGGCAACACGGGCGAACGCTGGTGAAAAAAGGAAGCGCGTCCAGCCGGCGCTAGCCAAGACGGTTCCTTCCGTTGCTACGAGGGTTCCAGAGCTGTCATACGCACGGAAATTGACCGGGGCCTCGCCACCGCTTGCGTACCGGAGGAGTTCGATCGAGGTCATGCTAAACAAGGCGTTGTCAACTCGGCGTAGCGTCGCTTCGTCGCTCGCTAGACTGATCCACAAGGCGGCGGAGTCCCTGTATCCCGAGTTCCCTTGCTGACAAACGCCAAAACCGTCTGCCGTGCTGATTGAGGCGGTGATGGAAAATCCCTCCCCCACATAGGAATCCATCAGTGTCACATCGGATCCTGCGATTTCCAAATCATCAAAGGTCATGACCACTGCAGAGGAGACACGGGCGAAGCCAAGCAGGAGAAGCCCCGCCGCAAATCCGGCAAACAAGTGTTTTTGCATCTCGATCCTCCTTTGCGCTTCGACGCGTAATGGATAAGAGGGAATTGGCTTTCTCGCCGGCCTGAACGGGCTGGCCGAAACGAGCCAAGGGGAACGGGGGCAGGCGGACTGGGCGTCCCGACGGGCCCAAAAAACAAGGCGGCCCCGGCGTTGGCCTCTCCGAGGTGAGACACCGCAACCGGGCCGATCCCTCCTACCCCGAGGAAAAAGGCAACTCCCGCGGACACCCCGCGCGACCCTCCCCTTTCCCGGTCATCTATTTCTTGCGCTTCCTGCTGTAGCCGGCCAGCCCCAGCAGGCCCGTTCCCAGCAGCAAGATGGTCCCGGGCTCCGGAACCGGTGCGAAGGGGGATCGGGGCCCGTCGTCGACCCGGCTCAGGTTCTGGCTGGTGTAGTAACTCGTCAACTCCAGATCATCCCAAGTCTTGAGTCCAATGAGGCGATACCGATCTGGATCGTCTAGCACCAGGTCCCTGTAATTCAACCTGAGTGTTGCCAGGGGCGGATCGGGGAGGGCAACCGTTGGTTTCGCGCCCAAGGCATCCATGCGGCGCATGTACCAGTCCCCAGCCCCGTACCCGTCCAAGTACCAGCGCTGGTCTGTCGCGTCATACGACAACTCGTAGTCGTAGGCCCTGTAGTCGGTATAGTTGACCCCGGCATCGTCTGAGTCGGTCACGGTGATGAACTGTTTTCCTGTAGACGCGTCCGTGAAGTAGTCCCACACGGTAATTGCATGGCCTGCAGTGTTGTTGGTGATCGAAAGGTAGATGCCAAAGACGCCGACGTATGGGTCCAAATCGTCATTTTGATCGTCGTGTAGCAGCCAGTCCATATTCTCAAGAAACCGATCTGGGTTTACTGTATCGTGGTGAACTTGGACGAAATAGTCCGTGTATTTGTAAATCGTATTCTTGTAGTGTTGGTCAAAATAGTAATCGTACCCCTTCGTGCCGCTCCCCAATTCGTTGCTAAACCCTCCCAGGTACTCGTGATAGGCGTCGTAGTTGTCGAGATGGCCGTCGGTAAGCCAGCCGGTGGCCTCAAGGACGTTGGAAGACGTGGCCGCCCAGCACATCAGCGAGTCCGTGGGATCGTTATCGCCGACCTCATTGACCTTGTTCCAGTACTTGTTCACGTCGATCACGGCTGCGGACGCCACGGAGGAGAGCAAAAGCAGGGTCAAACAACACGCCAACAGGATGCCCGGTCTTCTCATGTCCTACCTCCTTTGGGTCAGTGGCCCGAGAAATGATGCAGCGGCGCGACACAAAGCCGTGCGCCAAGGAAGGCCGTCACTACAATGGCATGCACGCACCAGTACACCCCGGCGCAAGGCAAGACCGATCCGCTCGGTCGTCAACGTGCTGTTTGCTTTTCAGACCCCGCCCTCAACGTCTCACCCCCGGGAACTGGGAAAGTCTAGCCCTTGCGCCGCCTGGTGGCGCCCGCCAGGCCGACGAGTCCAGTGCTTAAAAGAATCATCGTGCCTGGTTCAGGCACAGGGCGAGCGGTGAAGGCCAGATTGTCCACAAGGAAATGATCCTGCGACAAATACCCCTCGAAGATGACGGCATTGAACTGGCTATCTCCGACAATGCCTATAAAGCTATTGTAATTTCCCGTAGTGGAAAGCTGAAAACTTGCCCCGACATTTATGACTTGTTTTCCGATTCCGTCAAATTCTCCCGTTATGTTCGTCCCTTGCCATAGAGAGGACACGTCGAAACCAAAGGCAAATACGGGCCAAGGGAAGCTCCATGTCAACGGCTGATTGATATCAACTCCGCCTAAATGCCTCCCTGCACCAACTGAATTATCGCCGCTAAGTGTGCTGGAAACTACTCCTGATTCGAATGTGATGGAGGGGTTGGTAGAAAAAATAGAGTACTCAAAATCATCGTTGACCAGGGGCCCGTTAACCGCTGCTTCCCAGGCCCCCCGTTCGGTGTATATGGTCAGCGCTTGGGCATCACCGCAGCCCGCGCCCGCCAGTGCTCCGCTCCACTGCCCGAGCAGGATGAGTTGTAGTCCGCATGCAAGTCTGATGAAACCGGCGGTCCAGCTCATGTGCTTCCTCCTCTTGGTCAAGAACGTTCAGATGCCACTGTCGGGCAGCTTCCGTTGGCGAGTCGGCCGAACACCGTGGACGTCACTGTGGGCGAAGCACGGTAACGGGGATCGTGTGCATGCCTTGGTGGCCGTCGCTGTCGGTTACCGCCAGCGTGATCTCGTGAAGGGAGGCCTCCCCAGACAGGCTCAGGGTACGCTCCAATGTTCGGCCGGTGCCCAGGATGCCGTCCAGGCTCGAAGACCACAGGAATGCGGCGTCTGTGGTGATGGTCCCGTCTTCCGGGTCTGTCGCCTGGCCCTGGAAGGTGATCACGGCGTCGGGGGGGAAGGTCAGGTTGTCGGCGGGCTGGGTAATCTGCGCCGTCGGTGTGCCGCCGCCCGGAGAAGGCTCCTGGACGTGTACGGTGATCGTGTCGGTTGCCGTCTCCCCCTTTTCATCGGTCGCTGCGAGGGTGATCGTGTGGTCGCCTTCCGGCAGGGATACCCAGAAGTCAGCAGCGGTCCCCAGCGACCCCGACAAGTCGGAACTCCACGAAAGGGGGAGGTAGCCGTCGTCCTCTTCATCCACATCAAAGGCATATCCCCGCAGGTTGACCTGTTGACTCGTGTCGTAGGTAGCGCCGTCCGCGGGATGGGTGATCTTCACCGTTGGCGGCGTGTTGATGACGTTGAAGTTGACGGACTCGGTGGCAACGGCACCGAAGGGGTCGGTCGCCGTAACTTTAATCAAGTGGCCGCCGAGGCTCAGATCCAAAGCCTCGCAGCTGAGATCAACGCCGCCGAGGGCAGTAGCGTCTCCCGATACGCTGCACAGGTGGCCGTCTCGATCGGAGCTGAACACGACCCGCGTCGAGAAGTCCGCTCCGACTCCCATGGGGCTGGGGTTCTCCGGGTCCGTCACCCGGGCCTTGAACGTGACGCTCGGATAGGTCTCCTGGTCCCCGTAGTTGGGTGTGAGGATCTTGACAGTCGGGGGATGGTTCGGACTGGCGGCCTGCACGGCGCGGTATGGCGCCGCCGGTTTTCTTGGACACAGATTTGGGGTAATCATCTGTGCCCA
>JARGFW010000230.1 GCA_029211085.1 Deferrisomatales bacterium
AGATGGCCCAACTGGTGGTGGACTGTGTACCCAGCGTGGAGATGGTACGCATGGTCAACTCCGGCACCGAGGCCACCATGAGCGCGATCCGCTTGGCCCGGGGCTTCACGGGCCGCGACAAGATCGTCAAATGCGAGGGGTGCTACCACGGCCACGAGGACTCCCTGCTGGTGAAGGCCGGCTCCGGGGCCACCACCTTCGGCGTGCCCACCAGCCCGGGAGTGCCGGCGGCGGTGGCAAAGAACACCCTGACCATTCCCTACAACGACCTGGACGCATTCGAGACGCTGGTGCGGGCCAACCCGGACCAGATCGCCTGCCTCATCATCGAACCGCTGCCCGGCAACATGGGCTGCATCCCGCCCCAGCCCGGGTATCTGGAGGGCCTGCGGGAGATCACCGAACGGGAAGGCATCGTGCTCATCTTCGACGAAGTGATGAGCGGTTTCCGCGTGGCCCTGGGAGGCGTGCAGGAACGCACCGGGGTCACCCCGGACCTCACCACCCTGGGCAAGATCATCGGCGGCGGTCTGCCCGTGGGTGCCTACGGGGGCAGGCGCGAGATCATGGAGAAGGTGGCCCCGGTGGGGCCGGTATACCAGGCCGGCACCCTGTCCGGAAATCCCCTAGCCATGGCAGCGGGCATCGCCACCCTGAAACTGCTCCAGCGCCCCGGCACCTACGAAGCCCTGGAGGAGAAGGCGGCCCGGTTGTGCGATGGCATGGCCGAGATCACCGCCCGGCGGGGCGTAGCCGCGTTCCACACCCGGGTGGGGGCGATGTTCTGCACCTTCTTCCAGGAGGGGCCGGTGACCGACTACACCTCGGCGCTGGCCAGTGACACCGAGCGCTTCGGACGCTACTTCACGGGGATGCTGGAGGGCGGGGTAAACCTGGCCCCCAGTCAGTTCGAGGCCGGCTTCATGAGCCTGGCCCACAGCGATGCAGACATCCGCGACACCCTGGAAGCGGCAGACGCGGCGATGGCAGCCCTATAGTGTGTCAGGCAGCCGCAAGAACCCAGTCTGCGCTTGACCTTTTTCCCGGCGCCGTGCTATTGAGACTTGGGTTTTTCGCCAGTTTTGGCGCCGGTCCCCGGCGAGTGGGGGCATGGAACTCCTCATCTTGATCCTGAACCGGGAAGAGAAACTCGAGGAGATCCTCACCTTCTTTCTCGAAGAGGGGGTCCGCGGCGCGACCATCCTGGACAGCGAAGGCATGGGGCGTGTCCTCTCCCAGGACGTGCCGATCTTCGCCGGGTTCCGGGATCTGTTCGCCCCCGCCAAACCGTTCAACCGCACCATCCTCTCGGTGGTTCCCGAGGAGTTGGTGGAACCGCTGGGGGAGGGCATCGGCCAGATCCTCGGCGGCTGGGACAAGCCCGGCACCGGGCTGCTGTTCACCGTGCCCGTGGCCCGGGCCTGGGGCCAGGACAAGACGTGAAGCCCCAGCGCCGCGAGGCCGTGCGGGCGGCCACCCAGTACAGCGCAGGAACCCTGGAACTCGGCATGTCGGTCGCGGTCGGTGCCGGCATCGGCTACGCCCTAGACCGATACTTCGACACCGCACCGTGGCTCACCTTGTTCTGGCTGCTGTGCGGCGTGGCCGCCGGGTTCCGCAGCCTGTACCGGGTCGCCAAACGGCTGGAACGGGAAGCCGAGACAAAGGAGCAAAATGGCGACGCCTCCTGACCCGGACGGCTCCCAGGCCACCAAAGCCGGCACGGCCGAGGACTCCGGAAACGAGGTGAGCCTGACCCGGATACAGGTGCTGAACCTGGTATTCGTGGGTATCGCCGCGGCCTGCGGGTGGTATTTCAGCCGGGAAATGGCCTACGGTGTGCTGCTGGGAGGCGTGTTGATGGCCGCCAACCTGCGCATCATCGTGGGCGTGATGACCTCGGTGTTTGGCAAGGGCTCGGGCAGCATCGTCAACGTGGGCCTGTACTGGGCCAAGTTCGCGGGCATGATGCTGCTGGTCGGCGTGCTGCTGGCCGTATTCGAGATCGACGCGGTGGGGCTGCTGATCGGGTTGTCGGTCTTTCTGGTGGCCATCACTGTGGAAGCGGTCTTCCGGCTGACGCAGAGCTGACGGCAGGAACGGTTCTTACTCGGATTTCACACCTTCGTGATCCGCTCCCCTTCCGTGGGGCGCATTCCGGGCCGCAGCAGCGGCCCGTGAGGGAGGACGCAGAGCATGGCTGCAGGGGCAAGCACCGACATCGTCTGGACCTCGTTCATTCCCGGTCTGAACTGGCTGGAACACCACTTTCTCAACCCCGAGACCCACGCGCCGGCGTACCACGTCAGCAACGGCATACTCATCAGCCTGATCATCCTGCTGCTGGCGGTGCTGGGCACCAGCAAGATCAAACGCGGGGAGATGAGTGACGACGATCTGGTTCCCGACGCCAAGCTCACGATCCGCAACCTGCTGGAGTTGATGGTGACCGGCATTCGCGGGATCATGAAGGACTCCCTGGGCGTCGCGGCTCCCAAGTTCCTGTACCTGATCGGCGCGTTCGCGTTCTTCATCCTGTTCTCCAATCTATCGGGCCTGGTTCCCGGGTTCATGCCCCCCACCGACAACATCAACACCACCCTGGCCCTGGCCCTGGTGGTGTTCATCTCCTACAACGCCTACGGCATCAAGGAACACGGGGTGGTCAAGTACGCCGCCCACTTCTGCGGCCCGTTCTGGTGGCTGGCGTGGCTGATGCTGCCGATCGAGATCATCTCCCACTTCGCCCGGCCCATGAGCCTGTGCCTGCGTCTGTTCGGCAACATCATGGGCGACCACCTGGTGGGGGCGATCTTCTTCATGCTGGCCCCCCTGGTGGTGCCGGTGTTTACCTCGGTGCTGGGCCTGTTCGTCTCCTTCGTGCAGACCTTCGTGTTCATCCTCCTGGCCATGGTGTATATCTCCGGCGCCATCGCCCACCAGGAACATTGACGACGTGAACCCACGGGCGCGTGCCCGTGTTCTCAAAAGCCCCTTGAAAGGAGGTGAAAGCAAATGATGAAACGTATTCTGCCCCTGCTCGTGATGGTGATGGTGGCTGCCCCGGCGTTCGCTGCCGATGCTGCTGGCGCTGAGCCGACCATGGTGAAGGGCCTGCTGGCGATCGCCGCCGGTATCGCGATCTCCTTCGCCGCCGGTCTGGGCGCCATCGGTCAGTCCCGCGGTCTCGCCGCGGCGCTGGAAGGTATCGCGCGCAACCCGAGTGCCTCGGGTAAGTTGGTGACCCCGATGATCATCGGCCTGGCTCTCATCGAGTCCCTGGTCATCTACGCCCTGGTCATCGCTCTGATGATCGTCCTGAAGCTGTAACGCGAACGTCTTGAGTCTGTCCGGGGCGATGACCCGGCAGCTCGATCATCTGGTAACGTTTGAAATCGAAGGGCAGGGAGCGATCCCTGCCCTTTTATTTCACTCACCTGCCTTGCCAACCTGCGCCGGACCCCGCTCCGGGGTCGGCTCGAAGGATCTGCCATGACCGCCAACCCCCTGCTGACCTGGACCGATGCCCCCCCGTTCGACCGCATCCGGACCGAACACGTGGTACCGGCGGTTCGGCAGCTGCTGGCGAAGGCCGAGGCACAACTCGCCGCCCTGGAAGCCGACCCCGGGATCGGCTGCTGGGACTGCCTGGTGCCGGCGCTGGAGCGGCTGGAGGACCAACTGTGGCGGGTGTGGGGGGTGGTGGAGCATCTGCTGGCGGTGCGCAACAGCCCCGAGCTGCGCGAGGCCCACGGGGCGGTGGAACCGGAGGTGGTGCGCTTCGGCAACCGGCACGGCCAGAGCCAGGAGTTGTACCGGGCGTTCCGGGCCCTGCGCGAGGACCCGGGCTGGGACGCCCTGCCCCGCGGGCGGCAGCGCCTCGTCGAGGCCCGGCTGCTTGGCGCTGAACTCTCCGGTGTGGCGCTGGCCGGGGCCGAAAAGGAGCGCTTCAACAGGATCTCCGAACGGCTGGCCGAGCTGAGCACCGAGTTCGCCCATCATGTGCTGGACGCCACCCAGGGGTTTCGCCTCGAGCTGACCGAGCGGTCGCAGGTGGAGGGACTGCCCCAGAGCCTTCTGGAGCTGGCCGCGGCCAGTGCCCGCACGGCCGGCCGCTCGCCAGCGAGCGCCGCCGCCGGCCCGTGGCACATCACCCTGGACCTGCCGTGCTATCTGCCGTTTCAGCAGTACAGCCGCCGTCGCCCGCTGCGCGAAGCGCTGTACCGGGCCTACGTGGGCCGGGCCAGCGGTGGGGCGGATGACAACCTGCCGTTGATCGATGAGATCCTGCGCCTGCGCCGGGAGCGCGCCGGCCTCCTCGGTTACCCCCACCCGGCGGCGGTCAGCCTGGCCACCAAGATGGCCCCGGATACCGTCGCGGTGGAACGGTTGCTGGGGGAACTGGAGGCCGTGGCCCTGCCCGCCGCCCGCCGCGAACATGCCGAGCTGGTCGCGTTTGCCCACGCCCAGGGAGCACCCGAAGCGGCCTCCCTGACCCACTGGGACGTGCCGTTCTGGGCCGAGCGGCTGCGGGAACAGCGCTACGCTCTGGACGAAGAACAGCTGCGGCCGTTCTTCCCCCTGCCCCGGGTCCTCGACGGCCTGTTCGGACAGGCCACCGAGCTGTTCGGAATCACGGTGTCGGCGGCCGACGGCGAAGTCCCGGTGTGGCATCCGGACGTGCGCTTCTTCCGGGTTGCCGACCCCGGCGGCGAGCCGCTGGCGGCGTTCTACCTGGACCCCTACGCCCGTCCGTCGGAAAAGCGCCCCGGGGCGTGGATGGGGAGCCTGGTGGGCCGCAGCACGACCCTCGCCGCCGGCGGCGACACGCACCGCCGCCCGGCAGCCTACCTGGTGTGCAACGCCTCCCCGCCCGCGGAGGGGCGCCCGGCGCTGCTCACCTTCAGCGAGGTGCGCACCCTGTTCCACGAGTTCGGCCACGCCCTGCAGCACATGCTCACCACCGAACCCGAGGGACTGGTGGCCGGCATCCGCAACGTGGAGTGGGACGCGGTGGAGCTGGTCAGCCAGTTCCTTGAGAACTGGTGCTACCACGAACAGACCCTGGCGGCGCTGGCGCACCACTTCCAGACCGGCCGGGGGCTGCCCACGGAGCAGCGCGAAGCCCTCCAGCAGGCCCGTGTCTTCCGCGAAGGCACCGCCACCCTGCGCCAGCTGGGCCTGGCGTGGTTCGACTGGGAGCTCCACCGCGGGTTCGACCCGGCTGCAGGTGACGACCCGGTGGCCGTGCAGCAGCGGGTGTTGGCCCGCACCGGAGTGCTTCCCCCTCTGGAGGAAAACCGCTTCCTGTGCTCGTTCAGCCACATCTTCGCCGGGGGTTACGCCGCCGGTTACTACAGCTACAAGTGGGCCGAGGTGCTCAGCGCCGACGCCTTCGCCGCGTTCGAAGAGACGGGGTTCGACCAGGCGCAGGTGCGTGAACTGGGCCGGCGCTTCCGCGACACCGTGCTTGCCCGGGGGGGCGGCGAGGACCCGGGCGCCGTGTTCCGTGCGTTCCGCGGCCGCGACCCGTCCCCCGAGGCGCTGCTGCGCCAGGGGGGGCTGATAGACTGAACCCCCTTTCAAGGTTCCCCCGCCCCACCGACCGCCAGGAGTCTGCACCCATGAACGAGCTTCTCGTCTGCCCCGGCAACCGGCAGGCCTACGACCCGGGCTGGGTGGTGCAACGCAGCACCGATCCGCCCCGACGCGGTCCGGTGTTCTCCCCGAAGGAGGCAACCGCCGAGTGAAGCTTTCCGATCTCAACGAGGCGCAGGAGGAGGCCGTCACCCATGGCGAGGGCCCGCTGCTGGTGCTGGCCGGGGCCGGCAGCGGCAAGACCCGGGTGATCACCTACCGCATCGCCCATCTGCTGCGGCGCGGCGTGCCCGCCGAACGCATCCTGGCCCTTTCGTTCACCAACAAGGCGGCCCGGGAGGTGGCGGGGCGCGTGCGCGGGCTGGTCGGTGCGGCGGCCTGCGGGGAACTGACGGTGAGCACCTTCCACGCCCTGGGGCTGGCCATCCTGCGCCAGGACATCCGCCGGCTGGGCTTCGACGCCCGTTTCACGCTGTTCGGCGAGGGGGACCAGCGCAGCACGGTGCGCGAGATCGTCAAGGATGCCGCCCTGCCCCTGGACCCCGGGGAGGTGCACGCGGAGATCAGCCTGTGGAAGAACCGCGCCTTCGCCCCGGAGGACGTGCCGGTGCGCCCCGGTGACCGCCTGCGGGAAGCGGTGCGCGACACCTACGCGGCCTACCAGGCCCTGCTGAGGGCCCAGAACGCCGTGGACTTCGACGACCTGCTGCTGTTGCCCCTGCGGCTGTTCCGGGAACACCCCGACGCCCTGGCGTTCTGGCAGGAGCGCTACCACCACCTGCTGGTGGACGAGTACCAGGACACCAACCCGGTTCAGTTCCAACTGCTCCAGGCCCTGACCGGGCGCCGCCGGAACATCTGCGTGGTGGGCGACGACGACCAGTCGATCTACGGCTGGCGCGGCGCCGACGTGAAGCTGATCCTCCAGTTCGAGCAGCACTACCCCGGCGCTCAGGTGGTGCTGCTCGAGGAGAACTACCGCAGCACTCGGACCGTGCTCGAGGCGGCCCACGGAGTGGTGGCGGGAATCGCCGACCGGCGCCCCAAGAAGCTCTTCACCCGCCAGAGCGGCGGCGCTCCCCTGGGGTGGATCGAGGCGGACACCGGCGCCCTGGAGGCCGAGGAGATCGTGGGGGCGATCCTCGCCGACAGCTTCCGGCGCAAACGCCGCTGGTCGGACTTCGTGATCCTCTACCGCACCAACGCCCAAGCGCGGCTGTTCGAGGAGGTGCTGCGCGCCCAGGAGATCCCCTACCGGGTGGTGGGCGGTTCGCGGTTCTTCGACCGCAAGGAGGTGCGCGACGTGCTGTGCTACCTGCGGGCGATGCACAACCCCCGCGACGATGCCAGTCTGCTGCGCATCGCCAACGTGCCCCGGCGGGGCCTCGGCGCCCAGACCATCCTGCGCCTGCGCGAGCAGGCCGAACGCAGCGGCACCTCCCTGCGCCGGGTGCTGGCCGAGGCCCAGGATCTCGCCCCCCAGGCCCGGGCGGGGGCTCGCGCCCTGCTTGTCCTGCTGGAGCGCTACGGCTCCCGGTTCCGTGCCGAGGGAATCACACCCGACGGCCTGGAGGAGTTCATCCGCGACGCCGGGCTGCGCGCCGAGGTGAAGACCAACTACGACTCCCCCCAGGCGGTGCGGCGCCGGCTCGACCTGCTGGACGAACTGGTGCAGTCGGTGGCCGACGCGCCCAAGGTCCGGGGCAAGGCCGACCTGGGGCTGTACATCGAGAAACTCAACCTGGACCCGCCGGCCGCCCAGGACGACGAGGACGACGAGGCGGTCACCCTGATGACCTTGCACTCGGCCAAGGGGTTGGAGTTTCCGGTGGTGTTCCTCACTGGCATGGAGGAGGGCCTGCTGCCCCATACCAGGGACGCCGGCGGGGAGTCCGCCGACCTCTCCGAGGAACGCCGCCTGTGCTACGTGGGCATGACCCGGGCCCGGGAACAGCTGGTTCTCAGCCACGCCAAGACCCGGCGTCGCCGCGGCGCCCTGGTGGCGTGCACCCCTTCTCGCTTCCTGGCCGAGGTGCCGGTGGAACTCACCGTCCGCTCGGCCGACGCGGCGCCCCCGGACCCGGAGGAGGAGAAGATCATGGCAGGGAACTTCTTCAAGGGGATGCAGGACCTGCTGGGGTAGCCTGGTTGCCCCTGTCCTTTCGAGAACTCCCGGGTCCGCGGGGGTTACCTCGACGGCCATCCCCGGCCGCACCGGCCCGAAAAGGTGTGCCCAAATCTCGCGACTTCAGTGATAGGTTTTCGGGATTGAGGCTCCGCCACAGCGCGTGGGGAGACCCAGTGTTTGGAAATCCGCCGTTTTCTTTCGGCGCCTGGTTGCATAAGGTGCTCTGCCTGTCCATCGTGGCCGCTGTTACCATCGAGAGTGAGCGCACAACGGGGACCCCGGGATCCTTCTCCAAGCCTCTCCACGACCACTTCTCCACGCTCGGCGATAATGCAACCTGATTAGCGCCAATCTTCCGCTAGCCGCAACCAGGCCTCTGGTCGCCTGCTGGTCCGAGCGGCGGCGACAAGAAGCCGGGGGAGCATGGCGGCGAGATCGAAGCGGCGGTTGAAGCGGTATTGATACTCACCGAGATAGCGGTGAGGGTACTTCTCGAACTTGAAGGCATGATAGGTGCCCGTGATCGCGGTCTTCAGGTTGCCGAGGATCGTGTTCACCCAGGTGA
>JARGFW010000231.1 GCA_029211085.1 Deferrisomatales bacterium
TTGGTCAGGGTGCGCCGCTGCACGAACACCTCGCCCCGGCTGTTGAACACCAGGATGTAGGTCGCCCGGTGGGGCAGGCCCTTGGCGCGCATCTCGCTGCGCGGAGCCGAACCCACCACCCGGTTGTGGTCATCGACGATGGCGATGATCTCTTCGGAGGACATGGTTCACGTTCCACGGCAAAGGCGATTTTGGACAGGATCTACGCGGATCGCACGGATGGAAACCCAAAATCCAAAACCAGCCCGTGACACCGGTTCTGCTCTTGCCTTTCAATCCGTGAAATCCGTGCGATCCTGTCCAAGAAAAGGAAGTTTCCCGTCAGCTCCCACCCAGCCTGAGCTCCCGGCGGCGGCCGGCCGATTCGCCGAACCAGCACCCCATCGTCCCGGCGCCCACCGCCGCGATCCTCATGGCTTCCCCTCTCCGGCCCGGGGCGCCGCAGCGTCGCTGCGTCTGGCGGACACCGCCCGGGGCTGCAGGCTGCGGTTGCCGGCGGCGTCGCTGCTGACCACCGTGTAGAAGTAGCGCTGCCCGGGCCGGGCCTCGAGATCCCGGTACACCAGGGCCTCCCCCGGCAACTCGGCGACCTGGATGAGGGACTCCTCACCCTCGCCGCGCAACACGTACAGGTGATGATAGGGCTCGTCCCCGGCGGGCAGCCAGCGCAGTTCGATGCTGGCGGGGCCGACGAACGGCGTCAGGTCCGAGGGCGGCAGGGGCGGCACCCGATCCATCGGCGTCACCCGCTCCGTGCTTCCGGGCCCCTCGATGACCCACCCCTGGGGGGTGCGCCCCGCTAGGTGGCCGGTCAGCTCCACCTCCACGTCGTTGGCGAGTTCGGCCACGGTGACACGGTTCGAAGCCGGTTCTCCCTCGGCCACGGGGCGCCCACCGGCGTCGTAGAGGCGGTAGGCCAACGGCTCGAGCCCTTCCGGCCAGGCCGGGGGAGTAAACGTCGCCAGGGCGCTGCGGTCCTGGGAAGAGAGGGTGAAGCGGGGTGCTGGTAGCTCGGTCCAGGTGATGTTCGCCGGGGACGACAGGGGACCGGGTCGGCCCCGCTGTCCGAGGGCCTGCACCTGGTAGCGGTAGGTCCAGCCGGGCTCGGCCCGGGGTTCGGCCCAGCGGGTGGGGTCGCGGCCGCCGGCGCCCAGGGCCTCGGCGTCGATCTCGGTGGCCACGCCCATCTCCTGGGGGCACGACGGACACTCTCCGGCGGGGCCGGTCGCTCCCGGGGGCCAGGTACCCCGCCACACCCGGTAGCCCGCCACCGGGTCCAGGGTGTCGCCCCCGCGGTCGCGCCGAGGGGCCGCCCAAGACACCACCAGGGTGCCGTTCTCACCGGAAAGCTGGAGTCGGGCCGGGGGTTCGGGGAGGCGCTGTTCCGGGGCGAGGGGGTCGCCCTTGCGGCCGCAGGCCAGGGCGGCCCAGAGGCAGAGAGCCAGGCAGGCGGCCGGGACTCGGCGTGCCGGGGCCGGCCGCGCGGGGCGGTGGGGTTCAGCCCGCGCGCCGCGGCCAGACCGCATCGAGTCGTTCCCAACCGGCGCGGCTCTCCCGGCGCACGGCGTCCGGGGCGGGTCCCCCTGCCGCCCGGCGCGCGGCCACGCTGGCCTCGGCGGACAGCACCGGGTAGACGTCTTCGCCGATCACCGGCGAGAAGCCGCGAAGGGTCGCCAGGGGCAGGTCTTCCAGACCCCCGCCGTGCTCCTCGCAGTGGGCCACGGCGCGGCCCACCACCTCGTGGGCCTGGCGGAACGGCAGGCCCTTCCCCACCAGGTAGTCGGCCAGGTCGGTGGCGGTGATGTAGCCCGCCCGCAGCGCCTGCCGCGCCGCCTCGGGCCGCACCTTGAGGCTGCGCACCATCTCCACGGTGATCGCCAGGCTCCCCTGCACCGTGTCCAGGGAGTCGAACACCGGCTCCTTGTCCTCCTGCATGTCCTTGTTGTAGGCCAGGGGCAGGGACTTGAGCGTGGTGAGCAAGGCCATCAGGTTGCCGTAGGCGCGGCCCGCCTTGCCCCGCAGCAGCTCCGGGACGTCCGGGTTCTTCTTCTGGGGCATGATCGACGAGCCGGTGCAGAAGCCGTCGCCCAGCTCCACGAAGCGGAACTCCTGGCTGGACCACAGCACCAACTCCTCAGAGAGCCGGCTCAAGTGCAGCATGATGGTGGCCGCGTCGAACAGGAACTCCAGGGCGAAGTCCCGGTCGGACACCGCGTCGAGGCTGTTGCGGCAGATCTCCTGGAAGCCCAGCTCCGCGCACACCATCTCCCGGTCCACCGGGTACGGGGAGCCGGCCAGGGCGCCGCTGCCCAGGGGCGAACGGCGGGTGCGGCCCAGTGTGTCGCGGCAGCGCTCGGCGTCGCGCAGGAACATCTCGAAGTAGGCCAGCCAGTGGTGGCCGAAGGTCACCGGCTGGGCCCGCTGCAGGTGGGTGTAGCCCGGCAGCAGCACCTCGGCCTCGGCCGCGGCCCGCTCCAGCAGCACCTCGCACAGGCCGCGCAGCAGATCCAGCACCGTCTCCAGCTCCGCGGCCAGGTACAAGCGCAGGTCCAGGGCCACCTGGTCGTTGCGGCTGCGGGCGGTGTGCAGCTTGCCTCCCACCGGTCCGACGATCTCGGTGAGACGGGCCTCCACGTTCATGTGGATGTCTTCCCGCGCCTCGGAGAACCGGAACTGGCCGCTCTCGATCTCAGCCAGCACCTGGCGCAGGCCGCCCACCAGGGTGTCGGCTTCCTCCTCGGTGAGCACCCCGATCTTCGCCAGCATCCGCGCGTGGGCCATGGAACCCCGGATGTCCTGCTTGTACATGCGCCGGTCGAAGCCGATGGACGCGGTGAACCGCTCCACGATCTTCAGGGTCTCTTCCCGGAACCGCCCGCCCCAGGGTTTGTCGGCCATTGGCTCTCTCCGTTCGCCGGCTGGTCAGCGCGTCGGCCAGTCGGCAGAAACCTGAGCTGACCAGCTGTCCAGCTGACTAGCCGCCCAGCGGGGCGTCAGCCCCTCAGCTTCTTCAGTGTGCGCAGCCGCAGGGCGTTGAGCTTGATGAACCCGGTGGCGTCGGCCTGGTTGTAGACCGTGTCGGCCTCGAAGGTGGCGACTTCCGGGTCGAACAGGGTGTTGGGGCTCTTGCGGCCCACCGTGATGCAGTTGCCCTTGTAGAGCTTGATCCTGGCGGTACCGGTGACGTTCCGTTGGGCGTGGTCCATGAACACCTGCAGACTCTCGCGCTCCGGGGCGAACCAGAAGCCGTTGTACACCAGCTCGGCGTACTTGGGCACCAGGGAGTCCCGCAGGTGCAGCACCTCGCGGTCCATGGTCAGGCTCTCCACCGCCTTGTGGGCCTGGCGCAGGATGGTGCCCCCCGGAGTCTCGTACACGCCGCGGCTCTTCATGCCCACAAAACGGTTCTCCACCAGATCCACCCGCCCCACGCCGTGCTTGCCCCCCAGCTCGTTGAGCCGGGTGAGCAGCGCCGCCGGGGTGAGGCGCTCGCCGTTCACCGCCACCGGGGTGCCGGCCTCGAACTCCACTGCCACGTACTCCGCCTGGTCCGGCGCCTGCTCCGGGCTCACCGAGAGCACGAACATGTCTTCGCTGGGTTCGTTCCACGGGTCTTCGAGGATGCCTCCCTCGAAGGATATGTGCAGCAGGTTGCGGTCGCTGGAGTAGGGCTTGGCCTTGGTCACCGGCACCGGGATGTCGTGCTTGCGGGCGTACTCCATCAGCAACTCGCGGGAGTTCAGGTCCCACTCCCGCCACGGCGCGATCACGGTGATGTCAGGGTTCAGGGCGTAGGCGGTGAGCTCGAAGCGGACCTGGTCGTTGCCCTTGCCGGTGGCGCCGTGGGCGATGGCGTCGGCGCCCTCCAGCGCGGCGATCTCCACCATGCGTTTGCCGATCAGGGGCCGGGCGATGGAGGTGCCCAGGAGGTAACAGCCCTCGTACACCGCTCCAGCGCGGAACATCGGGAACACGAAGTCGCGCGCGAACTCCTCGCGCAGGTCTTCCACGTAGACCTTGGAGGCGCCAGTCTTCAGGGCCTTCTCCTCGAGCCCGTCCAGTTCCTTGCCCATGCCCACCTCGGCGGCGAACGCCACCACTTCGCAGGCGTACTCGTCGATCAGCCACTTCAAGATGATCGAGGTGTCCAGACCGCCGGAGTAGGCGAGAACGACTTTCTTGACCTTGGGTTTGTTCATTTCAGGATCCTCTTCCGTCTGGTTCGTTAACGGATGGGGGGTGCCCTCCGCACATTCACTGTTCACTCTCCCCATCCATGGGGCTCGCCCTGCGGGCGGTCCTTTCGGACCGTGCGATTCCGCTATCCTGCGGAATCCTCACCCAAGAGAGTTACCAACACCGCCTTCTGGGCATGCAGCCGGTTCTCGGCTTCGTCCCACACCGCCGATTGAGGACCCTCCAGCACTTCCTCGGAGACCTCCTCGCCGCGGTGGGCAGGCAGGCAGTGGAGGAAGATCGCCGCGGGGTCTGCGCCGGCCATCACCTGCCGGTCCACCGCGTAGCCGGCGAACGCCTCCTCGCGCTCGGACTGCTCTTCCTCCTGCCCCATGCTGGCCCACACGTCGGTGGTCACCACGTGGGCGCCGTCGGCGGCCTCCAGGGGCTCGGCCGCCAGGCGCACCCGGGCTCCCGCCGCCAGGGCCGGCGCCAGGATCTCCTCGGAAGGTTCGTAGCCCTCGGGGCACGCCAGGCGCAGGGTGAAGCCCAGCACCTGGGCAGCGTGGATCCAGCTGTGGGCCATGTTGTTGCCGTCCCCCACCCAGGCCACCACCAGATCGTCCAGCCCCTCGCGGCGCTCGGCCACGGTGAGCAGGTCGGCCAGGAGCTGGCACGGGTGCAGCAGGTCGGTGAGCCCGTTGATCACCGGCACCGTGCTGAACCGCGCGAACGTCTCCAGGGTGTCCTGGGAGAAGGTGCGGATCATCACCGCGTCCACGTAGCGTGAAAGCACCCTGGCGGTGTCCTGCACCGGCTCGCCGCGGCCGATCTGGGTGTCCCGGGGGGACAGAAACAGGGCCTGGCCGCCGAGCTGACACATGCCCACCTCGAACGACACCCGGGTGCGGGTGCTGCTCTTCTCGAACAACATCGCCAGGCTCTTGCCCTCCAGCAGGCGGTGGGGTTCCCCCCGGGCCTGACGGGCCTTGAGGTCGGCGGCCAGGTCGAGGATCGCCAGTAGGTCGTCCCGATGGAAATCGGTCAGGCGCAGAAAATGTTTCAGCATCAAGGGCTGTCCTCCCATAGTCGTCAGTCCGCCAGCAGGTCGCCGAGGGCGGCGAGCAGGGCGTCGATCTCGTTGGGTTCCACGGTCAGGGGTGGGGCGAAGCGCAGCACCGATTCGCCGGCGGTGCCAGCCAGGAAGCCCCGGTCCATGAGCTCCCCCACCAGGGGCCCGGCGGGGCGCCCGCCGGCCAGCTCCACGCCGATCAGCAGCCCGCGGCCGCGCACCGCGGCGACCGCAGCAGAGGTGCTGGCCAGGGCCTTCAGTCGCTCCATGAAGTAGGCCCCGGTCTCCCGGCAGCGGCCCAGCACGCCCTCGTCCAGCAGGGTCTGCACCACGGCGCAGGCGGCTGCGGTGGCCAGGGGGTTGCCGCCGAAGGTGGTGGCGTGGGTGCCGGGGCCGAAGCTGCTGGCCACCGCGTCGGTGGCCAGGCAGGCGCCGATCGCCACGCCGCCCCCCAGTCCCTTGGCCAGGCTGCAGATGTCCGGTGCCACCCCCTCGTGGTCGCAGCCCAGGAACAAGCCGGTGCGGCCGATGCCGGTCTGCACCTCGTCAAGGATCAGCAGGGCGCCGGCCCGGTCGCAGATCTCCCGGGCGGCTTGCAGGTATCCCGGGGACGGCACCCGTATCCCGCCCTCCCCCTGCACCGGCTCCAGCAGCACCGCGGCGGTGTGTTCGCCCACCGCCGCGTCCAGGGCCGCCGCATCGTCGTAGGGCACGGTGAGGAACCCCGTCGGCAACGGGGCGAAGCCGATCTTCACCTTGTCCTGGCCGGTGGCGGTCAGGGTGGCCAGGGTGCGGCCGTGGAAGCTCTGCAGGGCAGAGACGATCTCGGTGCGGTCCGGCTGCCCCTGGTCCTTCTGCCACTTGCGGGCCAGTTTGATCGCCGCCTCGTTGGCTTCGGCTCCGCTGTTGCAGAAGAACACCTTGTCGGCGAAGGTCTGTTCCACCAGCAGCCGGGCCAACCGCACCTGGGGCTCGATGTGGTACAGGTTGGAGACGTGCAGCAGGGTGCCGGCCTGCTCCCGGATCGCCGCCACCAGGGCCGGGTGGCAGTGGCCCAGGGCGCACACGGCGATACCGGCCAGGAAATCCAGGTACACCCGCCCGTCGGCGTCCCACACCCGGGTGCCCTCGCCGCGCACCAGGGCCAGGGGAAAGCGGGCGTAGGTGGGCATGAGGACCTGGCCGGCGGCTGCGACGATCTCCTGGTTGTTCATGCTTTCGACTCCAACAGCTGGGTGCCGATGCCGCCGCTGGTGAACACCTCCAGCAGCACGGCGTGCTCGGTGCGCCCGTCGATGATGTGGACCTTTTTCACCCCGGACGCCAAGGCGTCCAGGGCACAGTTGACCTTGGGGATCATGCCCCCCCGGATCACCCCCCCGTCGATCAGCTCCGGCACCTGGCTGGCCTGGATCGAGCTGATCAGCTGCCCCTCCCGGTCCAGGATGCCCTCCACATCGGTGAGCAGCATCAGCTTCTCGGCCCGCAGGGCACCGGCGATCTTGCCCGCCACCAGATCGGCGTTGATGTTCAGGGTCTCCCCGTCGGGCCCCGTGCCGATCGGCGCGATCACCGGGATGAAGCCGCCCCCGTCCAGGGTTTCGATGATCGAGGGGTTGATCTTCTCCACCTCGCCCACCGCGCCGATGTCGATGATCTCCGGGGGCAGGTGCTCCCCGCGCTTGCGTTTCATCCGCAGCTTGCGGGCGCGGATCAGGCCGCCGTCCTTGCCGGTGAGTCCCACAGCCCGGCCGCCGTGGAGCTGGATGAGGTGGACGATCTCCTTGTTGACCATGCCCCCCAGCACCATCTCCACCACGCTCATGGTGGGGGCGTCGGTCACCCGCATGCCGTCCACGAAGCTGGACTCGATGCGCATCTGCTCCAGCACCTGGTTGATCTGGGGTCCGCCGCCGTGGACCACCACCGGGTTGAGCCCGATGTACTTCATCATCACCACGTCCCGGGCGAAGCTCTGCTTGAGGCGCTCGTCCACCATGGCGTGGCCGCCGTACTTGATCACCACCACCTTGCCGTAGAACTCGCGGATGTACGGCAGGGCCTCCATCAGCACGTTGGCTTTGTCGATGAGTTCTTTCATGGAAACCTCGTCACTCGCCCCATCCCGGGGCCCGCCCTCTCGGGCGTGTTTTCAGTACTTGCGATTCCGCTGTCCTGCCGAATCGTGGCTCGTGATTGGGGACTGGCAGGCCAGCTGCCCCGCCGTCTAGCTGACTAGCCGTTACAGGATGTAACGGGAAACATCCGAGTCGGCGACGATATCCGCCAGCCGCTCGCGCACATAGGCGCGGTCGATGGTCACCTGCTGGTTGCCCATATCCGGCGCAGCGAAGCTGACCTCCTCCAGCACCTTTTCGAGAATCGTGTGCAGGCGCCGGGCGCCGATGTTCTCGGTCTTGTCGTTCACCTGCACCGCCATCGACGCGATCTCTTCGATGGCGTCCGCGGTGAACCCCACGGTCAGCCCCTCGGTGGCCATCAGCTCCACGTACTGGCGGGTCAGGGCGTTCTGGGGCTCGGTGAGGATGCGCACGAACTCCGCCCGCCCCAGGCTGTCCAGCTCCACGCGGATCGGGAAGCGGCCCTGCAGCTCGGGGATCAGGTCCGAGGGCCTGGCCATGTGGAACGCCCCGGCGGCGATGAACAGGATGTGATCGGTCTTCACCATGCCCCACTTGGTGTTCACCGTGGACCCTTCCACGATGGGCAGGATGTCACGTTGCACCCCCTCGCGGCTCACGTCCGGACCCCGCCCCCCGTCGCGACCCGAGGCGATCTTGTCGATCTCGTCGATGAAGATGATGCCGTCGTTCTGGGCCCGCTCGAGGGCCAGCTCGGTGACCTTCTCGGGGTCCACCAGGCGCTGGGCCTCCTGTTCCTGGAGGATGCGCAGGGCCTCCTGCACCTTCACCATCTTGTTCTTCTTGCGCTTCGGGAAGAGGTTGCCGAGCATGTCCTGGATCTGCATGCCCATCTCCTCCAT
>JARGFW010000232.1 GCA_029211085.1 Deferrisomatales bacterium
TGTACCGCTACATCGGGGGCACCCAGGCCACCCTGCTGCCGGTGCCGATGATGAACATCCTCAACGGCGGGGCTCACGCCGACAACAACGTCGACATCCAGGAGTTCATGGTGGCCCCGGTGGGGGCGCCGAACTTCCGGGAGGCGCTGCGCATGGGCGCCGAGGTGTACCACAACCTCAAGAAGACCTTGAAGGACAAGGGCTACCTCACTGCCATCGGGGACGAGGGCGGCTTCGCCCCGAACCTGGGATCCAACGAGGAGGCCCTGGAAGTGATTCTGGGCGCCATCGAGCGCGCCGGCTACCGGCCCGGGAAAGATGTGCTGATCGCCCTGGATCCGGCCGCCAGTGGGTTCTACCGAGACGACCTCTACCACCTCGCCGCCGAGGGCGATGCCCGCCTCAGTTCCAGCGAGATGGTGGCGTTTTGGCAGCGACTGGTGGACAAGTACCCGATTTACTCCATCGAGGACGGCCTGGACGAAAACGACTGGGACGGCTGGAAAGAGATGACCGACGTGCTGGGCGACCGCCTGCAGATCGTCGGCGACGACCTGTTCGTGACGAACACCGAGCGGCTGAGCTCCGGCATCGCCATGGGGGTGAGCAACTCCATCCTCATCAAGGTCAACCAGATCGGCACCCTGACGGAAACCTTGGAAGCGATTGAGATGGCCCACAAGGCCGGCTACAGCACGGTGATCAGTCACCGTTCGGGGGAGACCGCCGACACCACCATCGCCGACCTAGCGGTGGCCACCAACAGCGGGCAGATCAAGTCCGGGGCACCCTGCCGCACCGACCGGGTGGCCAAGTACAACCAGTTGCTGCGCATCGAAGAGAGTCTGGGGCAGGCCGCCCGCTACAACGGGGCTGCGATCCTGGCTAAGCGCGCAGGCTGACCCCGGCCGCCCTCCTGGGAAGAGCCGAGGCGCCCCTCCGCGAGGGGCGCCTTTCCGTCACACCGCAACGCACCAGCCACACGCTAAAGGAGCAGAACCCATGGCAGTCCAGAAGACCCTGGCGATCATCAAGCCGGACGCCACCGCCCGCAACATCACCGGGAAGATCATCTCCCGCATCGAAGAGGAAGAGTTCACCATCAAGGCCATGAAACGCCTGCACCTCACCCTGGCCGACGCCCAGCGCTTCTACGCCGTGCACAAGGAGCGCCCGTTCTACAAGGATCTCACCGCGTTCATGTGCAGCGGCCCTGTGGTGGTGCTGTGCCTGGAGCGCGAGGACGCCATCGCCAAGTGGCGCGAGGTGATGGGGGCCACCAACCCGGCCAACGCCGCCGAGGGCACCCTGCGCAAACTCCATGCGGTGGACCTGGAGAAGAACTCGGTGCACGGCTCCGATGCCCCGGAGACGGCCGCGGTGGAGACTGCGTTCTTCTTCTCCGGCTTGGAAATGGCTTAGGGAAGGTGGCGCGGACCGCGCCCGAGACAGGTGCTGGCCGACCCTGGACAGGGACGGCCAGCGCCCGTTGTCCGGCTAGGGTTTGCCGCCGGTCGGCCCGCGTCCGGGCAATCCCGGGGGCATGCCGCGGGGCATCCCCTCCGGCATGCCGCGCGGGGTTGTCATCACCACGGGGGTTTCGGTGATGCGGGACTTGGCGTCATCTCCGTGGGCCAGAAGCACCATGGTGTTGGAATCCGTCGTGGAACTGACCACCCCGAAGGGTAGCACGTCGGGGTGCGCGTCATACTCGGCGAGAAGCTTTCCTTCGGCGCCCAGGATCTTGTAGAAGGTGGTGTCGAACGTGCCCCCGGGCACGGTGATCTGGTGCCGCCCCGCCTCTTCCAACCGCACCTGATCTTCGGACCCGCTCGGCACACCGCTGCGTTTCTCGAACATGTGCGCCGCCATCTTCCGCCCCATGGCGACGAAGTCGCGCGGCATCTCCTGGGCGGGATTGTCACCACTCTTGATGATGAGGCGCTGAATATTGTCCGGTTCGTTGGGGTTTCCGAGCACCAGCATCTTGATGATGTTGCGATTGTCCCCCTCGTCGTTGGTCACCTCGTACCAGTACGCCCCCCCCTCCTGGCCGACGATCGCCATGCGCATTCGGGTCGCCTTGCCGGAGGCCTTCTCCAGGAGTTGGTACTCGGACCACGCGCCGAGTTGGGGCTGGAACTTCCCGAACAGGCGCGGCATGTCCAGGGCCGGCCCAGGCGCCGACTGTGCCATGGCCGGCGGGATCAACCAGAACAGAAAGAGAACGGCGAGCACAGTGCAATGACGGTATCCACGAGTCTTCATGGCGGTTCTCCTGGTTCGGGTGGACGGCACGGGGTTGGCAGGGTAGCAAACGCCCGGCATCTCGCAAGCCAGCGAGGATGCGCGTAGTGGGCAAACTGCGGATCACCTCGGGTACCTTGCGCGGACGCAGTGTGGCGGCACCGCCGGGGGAGGGCACCCGCCCACTGCTCACCCGGGTGCGGAAGAGCCTGGTGGACATCCTCCGCCCGCGTCTGCCCGGGGCGGCGGTGTTGGACTTGTTCGCCGGCTCCGGCGCGATTGGTTTCGAACTGCTGTCCAACGGGGCAGGGCGCTGCACCATGGTCGAGCAGAGCAGGGAGGTCGTGGACCTGATCCACCGCTCGGCCACAGAGTTGGGCGTGCGGGTCGCGGTGCACCACATCGACGCCCTGGCGTTCCTCGCTCAATCCCTCACCACCGAAGATGTCTACGACGTGATCTTGGTAGCGCCGCCCTACGGCCTGGGGCTGCAGCAACAGGCCGTCGATGGCCTCGCGACATCGACCCTGCTGGCTCCCGGAGGGCTCGTGGTCGTGCAACGAGACACCTCGGAGCCGGAGTGGCAACCCGGTGCCGGTGCCTTCGAACGGGTGCGCACCCGGGCCTACGGGCGCACCGTGTTCGAGTTCATCGAGCTCCGGACAGCCGGCGACCCGTGAGACAAACACTGGTTCTATCATTACTTCCACTCATAGATCCTATGTTACCGTGATTATTGGCTCTATTGATTTCTCAAATTATCCATGGAGACGCCAATACCGTGGCACCCGTGAGTGATGACCTGAACCTGCGGCACGCTGTGCGCATCCTGCAGACGGCCCGTGAGCTAGAGGCCTTGTTCAACCCCGATGCGCCTCCCGGACCTCCGTTGGACCGGGTTCTGCAACGCTACCAGCGGGCCCACCCCAAGATGGGTCGCAGGGACCGACTGGTACTGGGTGCGGCGGTGTACCACCTCGCCCGCGGGCGCACGCTGCTGCTGGAGGCCGGACGAGAGTTTGCCGCGGGGGAGGGCGACCTGCTTCTCCTCGGATTGCTGGATGCCATGGCGGACCCCGAGGCCCTGGGACAGATTCCCCATCTCCCCGGCGGAGTGCGGCCTTGGAGCCGACGCCTAGCCTGGCTGGGTGGGGAGCGGGCAGACCTCGTTGCCTGTCTCGAAGCAGCCGGTGCAACAGCCCTTACGGAAGCCCCTGCTGCGGTCGCGGACGCTCTGGCCCTCCTGTTTTCCGTGCCGGAGTGGTGGCTCGCCGATGGCCCGTGGCAGACGGTGGCCCAGGCCACGGCCGAACTGGCCGCTCTGCGCCAGCCTCAGAGATTGACCCTGCGCGTACAGGCTCACCGCTGTGCGGATCGCGCCGCGGTGATCGGGCGCCTGGAGGGATTGGGAATCCCCTGCGGCGCCACACCGCGCAGTCCCTGGGGTATCACCGTGGAGGGGCGCCACAACCTGTTGGCGACCGAGGTGTACCGCGACGGCAGCGTGGAGGTCCAGGACGAGGGCAGCCAGTTGGTGGCCTGCCTGGTGGATCCAAAGCCGACCGAGACGATCCTCGACCTGTGCGCCGGCGGCGGGGGCAAGAGCCTGGCGCTGGCCGCCGTCATGGGCGGACGCGGCAGGATCCTTGCGTACGACACCCATACCGACCGGCTGAGGGACGCCCGCCGGCGGGCCCGCCGCGCAGGTCTCGGGAACATTCAGGTCATGGAGGATTTCGACGCCGTACGCCGCGCGGGGCCGTTCGATCAGGTCATCGCAGACGTGCCGTGTACCTCGTCGGGAACCTTGCGCCGCAACCCCGACGCGGCGTGGCGCTGGAGTCGCGACCAGATGCTCGAACTGACCCAACTCCAGGCGGAGATATTGGATCGCGCCGCCGTCATGGTTCGTCCCGGTGGCTTCCTGACCTACGTCACCTGTAGCCTCCTGGCCCCGGAGAACCACTCCCAAACCCAAGCCTTCCAGGAGCGGCACCCGGAGTTTCTCCCGGCGCCTCCCGGCGAACGTACGGGCCAAACTCCGCTCCTCGACATCTGCGGAGTCGAGAGTGGGGCGTTCCGTCTTCCCGCCACCTTGGACCGGTACACCGGCGATGCGTTCTTCGTGGCGCGGTTTCGGAAGCAGGGCTGAGCCGGAAGGGCAAACACGTCCCAGGCCGTTACCTCCCACCGGCAACTTAACATAAGATATCTTATCGGCGATGTCTTCGGAGCACTCCACAAGGAACCGCGGCGACCCTGGCGGGCGCGGTTTACGGGTCCCTCCCGGAGTCCCCACTGCGATCCAGGGCATATTTGAACGCCACCGGCCCCACGATCTCGTTGAGGGTGATGCAGGCCACCAGAAGAGTCCCGAGGGCGGGTCCCCAGTCCGGAAATCGGCGGACCACCTCCTGAGTAAGGCCCAAGCTCACCCCGGCCTGGGTGTAGAAGGCAAAACCGCAGTGCCTCCGGAATCCGTGTTCTTCTCCGGCCAGCGCGCAACCCACGTAGGCAGCGGAGCTGACGAGGCCCATCCGGATCGCCACGAAGGCTACGGCCGCCAGCCAGGTCTGCTCAAGCGCACCCAGGTTCAGTCCTGCCCCGGCCATAGCGAAGAACACAACGAAGACCGGCAGGGAAATCGCGTGGAGTCCCTCCGACAGCCGTTTGCCGGCGCCGGTGAAGTTCGTGACCGTGAAGCCCGCCGCCATGGCGATCAGCAGCGGTTCCAGATGGAACCCCAGATGGAATCTGGCTTCCATCGCGTGGGAAACCCAACGGGAGCCCACGGTGATCAGGAAGGCCAGAACCACAAGCACCACGGAGAGTTCTTTGCCCACCCGGTTGATGTAGTAGGACACACCCAGGGCTAGGCACGCACCCAACCCTATCGACACCAGCAACTGCAGCAGCACCACAGCCACGAAGAGTAGGTCGATGCCCCTTCCCTCCTGGGAAACCGCCACGCCCACGGAAACCACCAGAGCGAAGAGCAGGATGACTAGGGAATCCATGGCCACGGTGACGCCGAACACAGTGTCCGTGAAGCGTCCCCGGGCCTTGCATTCGTCGATCATGGCGACGGCCGAGGTCGGGGAACGCGCCACCGCGATCACTCCGATCAGGGCGCCGGCCACCGCTACCTGCACCGCGTCAAAACCGGCCAGGAAAGGCAGGTGTGCGCGCAGGGCAAAAGTCGCCGTCACCACGCCGGACGAGACCATCACCACGATGGAAGCAATGAGGAAACCGATGGTCCGCTTGCGGGCCTTCAACACGGACAGTCGCAGTTCGGATCCGGCGGTAAGTGCGATGAAACTCAACGCCAGATCGTCGATGAGCTTCATCTTCGTGACCTGGACCGCGTCGATGAACCCAAGGAGGAATGGACCGGTCACGATCCCGGCGACTATGTAGCCGCTGATCCGTGGCAGACCGATCCGCTTGAACAGACCACCTGCGAGGAAAGCCACGAGGAGGAGGAACCCGTAGTTGAGCGACAACAGGGCCGGTTCGAACCGTTCCACCCCGGGCGACAACATCCCGATGCCAGCCATCAGTGCCAGCAGCACCGCGGCGAACGCCCCTTGGGCCAAGGACCTACCCCCGGCGGCTGCCATAGGCGTAGTAGGCCGAGCTGGTGAGGTCATGGATGATCATCGCCAGGAAGATCGCCGAGACCAGGAGGGAAACCCCCTGGGTCGTCTGGTGGAGCAGCAAGAGGTTGATCGCCATGACGACCGACATCTCGCTCTGGGCGCTCAGCCCCAGCCCCAGGTGACGGCCTGGAGCCCGACCGGCGCCGATCACCAGTGCGGCACCTATGCCCCCGGCGTACTTGCCCGCGGCGCGGCTTGCCACGTACACCGCCAGGAGTATCGGCAGTCCGGCCCAGGCCACCTTCCACAGGGCTCCGGCCAATACCAGCATGAACAGGTAGATGGGTTTTTCCACCGTGAGCAGGGCCTCGTGGTAGCGAACCACCCGCCGGTCGAGATTGGCAAACAGCATGCCAGCCACCAGGTTGGTGAACACCGGGGAGAGTTTCAGATGGGTTGCCAGACCGCCGGTGAACAGCACCATGCCCAGCAGTACCAGCAGTTCTTCGCGCTCCCCCAGGCCCATGCGCGCCACCCACAACAGCAAGGCCCCCGACGCCAGCCCCAGCAACACCGACACCGCGAGCCACTGCAGCGCCGGCAGGGCCTCACCCAGGGGGCCAGCCCGATGCATCAGGCACAGCGCAGCGCCGAACAGCACTACCCCGAACAGGTCGTCGAAAACCGAAGAGAAGCGCATGAAGCGGAACATCTCGGAGCGCCCCAGGCGGGTGCGCCGGTCGAGGTGGAACAGGAAGGAGGTAGAGGAGCCCAGGGCGGTGGCCACCCCGGCAAGCACCAGGGGCAGTTTGGTCCCGGGGACCGCAATCCCGAGTACCACTGCCAGGGCCGCAGCCAGAACGGTGCCGGCAATCCCGTTCTGCAGGGAGGTCGCCAAGTAGTAGCGGGGTGGCACCTGGGCCAACTCCCTCGCCCGGAACTGCATACCGAACACCAACCCCACGTACCCCAGCCCGAGCCCCACGAACGGCTCCAGGCCGTTGAGAGTGCCCTGATCGATCAGTCCAGTGGCCTGGGGACCGAGCAGCAGCCCCAGCAGCAGGAACTCCTCGCCGGTGAGGAAGAAGAAGCGCTGGGTGCCCCAGACCTTGACCTTGCCGAACCAGCGGTGGGACACCACCAGGCCGATGGCCAACAACAGAGCGATGCCGAGTAACTGCCGCACGCGAGGGCTGCCTCCTGCGTCGCGAGATGATTCGTCGGGAGAGCGCCGCCAACCCTACTCAGCTGTCGAGCACGTGACGGGGTAACACGAAGGTGGTGAAGCTGCCCTGGAACACCGGACGCCCGGCGGCCGTGACCGACACCTCCACTACCCGTTTCCTGCCCTCTGCGGACACCACCGAGGCCGCCGCCGCCATCTCCTGCCCTACCGTGACCGGTGCCAGGAACTTGCTGGTGGCGGCACCGAGCACCACATGGGGGTCGTTCACCGCCACCATGGCCGCGTAATCCGCCAAACCGAACGTGAAACCGCCGTGCACCAGGCCACGGTGGTCGGCGGCCATGTCCGCTGTGGCACAGAGGGTCACCCGGCTCTTCCCAGGGCTCAACTCCACCACGGTTCCTACCAGCCGGGAATCGATCGATCGGTGAGTGTTCTGTTCCACGCTGTGCTCCTTCGATTTCCCCGCTGCCCTCCGATCCACGTATCGGAAACCTGAGTGGCAAGACAAAGACCAAGTTCGAATAGAGTTACCTGTATTTACAATATCTTGCCGCAAATTACTTCATGGTATTTGCAATCCCGTGGGTTCTGTGGATTCTCTCGGGAAAGGGTGCGGTGGTTCCACACCCCTCTCATCCCTCGAACCGCTCCGAGATTCCGCCCAGCAGTCCCAGGATGCGCGCGGCCAGGGCTTCGTCCAGGCTGCCCATGCCGCAGGACGGGGTGATCAGGCACTGCCTGCGCAGCAGCGCTTCGTCCAGTCCGGCGGCGGCGAAGCGGCGCAGCCCGTCGTCCAGCGCCGCACCCAGGCCGGCGGCGTCGCACCCTCGGGCCTCCTCCGAGGTGGGCACCGCCCCCCACGCGATCGCCCCGCCCCCCTCCAGGAACGGCTTCGCCTGGCCGGGATAGAGGAGCATCTTCTCCAGGAAATGGACCGAGTCGAAGTTGACGATGTCGGTGCCGGACTCGAACAGGAGGCCCCAGTCGGTGTTGCCGCAGCAGTGGATTCCTGACAGGGCGCCGGCTTCGGCCACCCTTTCGAGCACCGGCTGCCACAGTTCCATCACCGACTCGCGGCTGAGGGTGGAGTACGCCGAGCCGTACACCTCCATCACCGGCTCGTCCAGGAACACGATCACCGGCACCCCGAAGCGGGCCAGACGGCGCACCTGCCACAGCGCCTTGGCGGCGAGCAGGGACGCCACCGCGCCG
>JARGFW010000233.1 GCA_029211085.1 Deferrisomatales bacterium
CCTCGTGGCCCAGGGGGGAGGTTTCTTGGTCGTCCGTAACGCAAATGGCCGGCATGCGCCGGCCATTTGCTGTGTGTGGCAGGTGGGACGGGAGTGGCCGGGGGGCGCGACCTACCCCGCCTTGGGGGGCGGCACCAGCAGCACCGGAACCGGTGAGCGCTGGAGGACCCCTTTGGCGACGGTGCCGAGCCGGTTCTTGTGGAAAAGTCCCTGGTGGGCCCCCATCACGATCATGTCGCAGTTCTTCTCCTCGGCGATCTTGAGGATCTGCGTGACCACTTGGCCCTCGCTGACCAACAGCTCCAGGGCCTCGAAGGAGCACGCGGGATCTTCGCTGCGCGCCTCGGTGCACAGGTGGCCCAGGGCTTCACGGACGATGGTGTAGTCGGTGCGCTTGCCGATCAGGACGTCCCGGGCGGTCTGCTGGTGCTTCTCCTGCAAACGCTGCCACTGCTCATCGCCCAGGGCGTTCTTCACCTGTTGCTGCATGGTCCCCGCACCCTCGTCCAGCACGTAGAGCAGGACGATGCCGGCGTCGCAGCTGGTCGCGATGCTGGACGCGTAGTAGAAGGCGTGGCGGGCGTTTTCACTGAGGTCGGTGGTGAAGAGGATCTTCTTCATCTTTGGAATCATGGAGATTGTCCTCGCGGCGGGGCCTGGGTGGTTGGGATATCTGGAGCCAGACGTATAACACGTCGTGGGGGGAATCGAAAGAGGATACCCCTCTCGGCCGCCCGCATCGGTCCCTGCTCGCGGGTCGTCGTCCGGGGTCCGTCCGGGCCCCGGCCCAGGGCCGGGCGGCGCGTCGGGGGGTGGTGCCGGCCTCCGCCGGCTAGCGGCTGTCCCCTTCCAGCCCGTAGGCCGCGTAGTGCAGATCGGTATGGTTCTTGTACCCCCTGGAGACCCCGGCGGCGATGGGATCGAGGATGGGGTTGGTGATGCCGTTCAGGAAGGCGTAGCTCACGTTGTCCCGGAGATGGTGCGCGGCGTGGTGGCGCTTGGAGAGGAGGATCCCGCAGCGGCCCAGGAACCCGGCGAGGGGTGACGAGGAGGTGTGGCAGAGGTAATGGGAGACTTCGGCCACGGAGGAGAGGATTCCGGTGTAGACGAGGACGTGGAGGAGAAGCGGGCTGATCCCGTCGACCGTCGTCAACAGGGCCACCCCTGCGAGGCAGGGGACCAGCCACACCTTCGACCCGGACTCGACGAAGTAGACCACCGCCAGGTGGTTGGGTTTGTAGCGCGGAGTCTTGTGGTGCAGGTGGAAGTTGGCGACCAGCGGTCCGGCCAGGGAGTCGTAGCGGTCGTTTTGGTCCATGGCCAGGTGCACCAGACCGTTGACGAGATCGGCCAGCACCCATGCGACGAGGATCGCCGCCGACTGACCGACCGCGCCGATGACCAGGGGCTGAACGCGCCAGAGTAGCCAGGCCTGAAGCGAAACATTGGCAAAGGCTACGGCCATGCCGAACACCTTGTAGCCCCTCACGGCGTCGTACCGCTCCATGGCGGCGTTGAATTGTCGCTGCTTCTCCAGCAGGCGAACGCTCGGGTCGTCCAGGGGCATCACCTCCACAGCCACGAGAACGGGGGGACACGGCAACGTCCCCCAGCGCCCGGGCCTCTACGTCTTCGCACCCGCCTCCGGCTCCGGACCGCAAGGGTCCGGTGGATGCCAGCATGACCGGCCGGGCGGCGTGGGACAAGCCCGGGAGGTGCCCCGGGGGGGATGGCACGGACCGGGGACCAGCCCGGAGCACCTGCGGTGAGACAGCCGCTAGGGCTTGGGGGCGAAGGGGCGCAAGGATTCGGGCAGATACCGCAGGATGCCCTTGTCCAGGAAGTCGGCGATGAGGAGTCGGGCGGAGGCTTCCCGGCCGAGAGCCGTGACCTCGGTCAGGTAATCGAGGAGGAACGCGTATTGGCGCTGCTGACTGATCCCGTGGTCCTGTCCGGTCCGTGCGAACAGCCAGGCCGCGAACCCATCGAAGGCGGCGAAGGCGGAGCCGGACGGGTGCTGCGCGACCAGGGCAGCCAGGGCCGTAGTGAATCTGCCGCTGTTGGCGAAGATGTCGTAGTAGCGAGCGAAGCGCTTGAGTTCCTGCATGCGGGGGAAATCGATGCAGGCGGACTGCAGGATGTCGTAGGGCGGCTCGGGATTGAACACGAGACCATGGGCGTCGATGTGGCGGGCGATGGGGGCACCCGGCAGCAGTTTGAGGATACCCACCTGGATCTCGTGGGGGCCCATGGCCCGCAGGGCATCGAAGCCGCGGCCAAACCCGGCGGCGTCTTCCCCCGGCAGCCCCACGATGAGATCAGCGTGCACATGGGCGCCGGTGCCCTCGCGGAGGAGCCCGAGGTTGCGGCGGGTGGCGTCGGCATCGACGCGGCGGCTGATGCGCTCCCCCACTGCGGGGTCCAGGGTCTGTACCCCTACCTCCAACTGCACGCCCCCGGCAGGAAAGCGGGCGAGGGAAGCCAGCAGCTCTGGGTCGAAGCGGTCCGGAACGACTTCAAAATGCAGGAAGAAGGACGCGTTGCGCTCCGCTCCCTGCTCCACCTGGCGGCTATGGGTCGGGCCGATCAACTGGCCCGCCGCATCCCTCGGCCAACGGGCATGGAAGAAGTCCAGGAGTCGCCGACAGGTATCCGGTTCCAGGTTGAACGTGCGGTCGATGAACTTGAAGCAGCGACACCCGCGCTGGATCAAGCGGTCGAAAGCAGGAAGCAGGGTTTCCAGGGGGAAGGTGCGCACCTCCCGGTCGCGGGAGGAGAGACAGAACTCGCAGCGGAAGGGGCATCCGCGGCTCGCCTCCACGTAGACGATGCGCTGACGGATGTCTTCGTCGGTGTAGTGGTCGTAGGGCAGGTTGATCCGGGCCAGGGACGGCAGACCCCCATCCACCAGGGCCGGAACGTCGTCCCCCGCCAGGAGCCGCGCGCAGACCTGGGGGAAGGCAATCTCCCCTTCGCCGCGAACGATCACGTCGGCACCGTACAGCGGTGCTTCGGCAAAGCGCAGTTCCGGACCGCCGAGGACGATGCGCAGGCTCGGGTCGACCCGCTTGAGCAGGGCGATCACCCGGGCCGTGGGAGCGACGTTCCAGATGGACATGCTCAGGGCGACTACCCGGGGGCCGTGGGCGAGGATGCGTTCCACGACCCGCTGCGGATCGTCTTGGATCAGGAACTCCTCGACCGCGAGGTGTGCGCCCAGTTCGCCCATGTTCGCCTGGAGGTAGCGCACGCCCAGGGCGGTGTGGCTGTAGCGCGCGTTGAGCACGCCGAGTACGATGGGGACCTGCGGGGCCACGGCCTGCATCATGCCTTACGCTTTCTGCGCCGCAGCGCCGGGGGCCCGCGTCCGCAGCGCTGCCGCAGGCCGGTTCGGGGGACGTCGCACCGGTGCAAACGGTTCCCGTCGGGTGGGAGCGGCCGGGCCGCCCGGGGCCCGCCGGGACATGGCGGCCGGCTTCCTCCCCGTCGGATGGAGTCAACCCGGTGTGTCGCCGCCACCCTGACGATGTTGCCATCTTTGAACGGGAGAGTCGAACCGGGGGAAGGGGACTCCGCGGCGGCAGGGGACGTGCCGGTCGGCGGATGGGCTCGGGGGGCGGCGTTCTCGGCGGGCCCGCCGCAGGTCCGCGGGGCCAGGGGGTGGGGCCGGGGGCCACGTCCGGGAACGGTCGAATGTGCAGCGGTGTTCCAAAAATCCAGTTCCTCTTGGCTCGGCACGGGTACCCATGGCCAGACTCAAGAACAAATACGCGGGCAACGGCTTTTTCGGGGTTGGCATCCTCAACAACGCCAACGACTTCAACGTCGGCACCCTGTGGCGGTCTGCCTATGTGCTGGGGGCGTCGTTCCTCTTCACCGTGATCCGCAAGTACGAGCCCCAGGGCAGCGATGTGACCCATGCGTGGACGAAGGTGCCCCTGTACCACTACGGGTCGGTCGGGGACCTGAAGGCCCACCTGCCCCACTCGACCCAGCTCATCGGCGTCGAGATGGCAGCGGGGGCTTTGCCCCTGGCCCGGTTCGAACACCCGCTGCGCGCCGTATATCTGCTGGGCAACGAGAAGCGGGGGCTGGATGAGCACCATCTGGAGCACTGCGCGAAGGTCGTCCAGTTGCCCGGGACGTTCAGCCTGAACGTGGCGGTTGCGGGCAGCATCGTGATGTACGATCGGGTCTCGAAGATGGAGACAGCGCCCCGGAGCTGAGGGCTGGAGCGGGGCTCGTGTCCCCGCGCTCAGCTCCGCTGGGGAGCGGTTGGCGTTTCCCGGGGCGCGAGCAGGTGGGCCGCCAGCCACCCGCGGACCGCCTCCGCGATGGCGACGCGCTGCTCTTGGTCGCCGGCGAGGGGGTCGTGGGGCACCCCCGGGAACTCCACATACCGCAGCTTCTCGGCGCAGGGGGCGTAGATTGGCTCGAGGGCCCGGTGCAGGGTTCGGGACGCCTCGGCGCCGACCCAGGTGTCCGCGTCTCCGTGCAGGAGCAGCACGGGCCTGGGGTAGAGGCCCCCTGCCTGGGCCAGCAGGTCGAGCCGTTCCAGCAGCGCCGGCTCCATCCCCGCCGGCGGCCGGTCCGCCACCCGCAGGTGGTCGGGGCTTCCCAGCGGCATGGCGAAGCCGGCGAGGACGCCGATCCGGTCCTCCTCCAGGGCCCCCAGGAACGCCGCCAGCGCCCCGATGGACCACCCGCACACGCCCACCCTGTCGATCGACGGGTCTCCCACCCGGTCCAGCAGGTCGTCGATGATCGACGGGAGTTCCTCTGCCATGCCGAGGATGGCCGGGCCGAAGAAGCCCCGCAGGGGGTCGTGGCGGTGCCGTTCCCGGAGGTCGGCGGCCAGCCGCTCCCCGTGCAGGGGGAGGTCCACGTAGGCCCGCAGCACCGGGAGGTCTGTCAGGGGCAGCCAGCGGGCGGCCCAGCGCTTGTCGAAGTGCAGACCGCCGCCGGGCAGCACCACGACCACCGACCGCGGCCGCACCCCCGGGGGCGCGGCCAGCAACGCCGGAGCCCCGTGGGTTCCGAGGCGGGCGGAGGTGAGGTTCGTGGCGGGCGGGTTTACGGCAGCACCTTGAGGACGACGACCCCCGCGACGATGGCGACGGCGCCGCCCACCACACGGATCGTGAGTTTCTCCGATTTACGCAAGAAGACGTAGGTCAACACCAGGGTGAACAGCGGGGTGGTGCTGACCAGGGGCCCGACGATGATCAGGTCGCCGGCCTTCAGTGCCGTGTACATGCAGATCTGCGCGACCCCGGCGGAGATCCCGCCCAGGGAGGTGAACGCCAGGCTGCGCTTGCCGAGCCGCAACCCGCGCCTGCCGGAGGTGATCGGCCACAGGAGCAGGAGGAACGCCAGGGAGGCCGTCGCCACGATGGCGGCGCCCAACAGCGGCGAGTCCATCCGGGCGATCCCCAGCTTCTTGAAGAAGTTCGAGATCCCGTAGCACGCCGCGCCGGCCAGCGGGTAGAGCAGGTCCTTCCTGCGCCACCGCAGCTGGGTTGGCAGGCGCACCTTCTCGGTCGAGGACAGGCTCAGGAGCACCACGCCGGCGGCGGTCAGCAGGGTGGCGATGGCGACGGACACCGTGAACTGCTCGTTCAGGACGAACACCGCCGGGAGGATGGAGAAGAAGGGGAAGGTGCTGCGGATGGGGGTGGCGATGGACACGCCCACCTTCTGGAACGCCGTGTACATGAAGATCCGGGCGAGGCAGGGGGCGATGATCCCGGCGACGACCAGGTACTTCAGCGCCTCGCCGTCCACCGCGGCGACGGGTACCAGGAACAGGGTCAGGACCCAGAGAAACAGGCAGTTGACGAGGCTGCTCACCAGGGTCGCGGACATCGGGTTCGATTCCTGGAGCCCGAAGCGCACGAGAATCGCGTGCCCCCCGAAGAAGCCCGCCGACGCGATCCCCAGCAGAATGATATACATCGGCCTCCCTCGGACCTCCTTCCGCCCCTGCCGGCGATGGGTCGGGTTCGCCGCTGTGCCGAGGCCGTCGAGGGCCCCGAACGAAACCCGCCTTCCCGCCCGGTCGGGCAGTCTGACCCGTTTACCGCCCCCGTGGCAACCACCACCGGGCCCCGCCCGTGGTTCCCGGCCGGGTAGCCACCCGGGGGGCGCAACTGCCCCGCCCTGTGGCAACTGCCGTCTGGCAGGTATGGGCCGGGTTCCACGGCGGGAGGCCCATGAAGAGTGCATGTTCCGCCGGGAACCACCCGGGGGACAGGCCCGTCACACGCAGGGGGCAGATATCTTAGCGGGGGGTGAGGTGGACAGGGAGGTGTCTCGGGGATGGGCCCCGGGCTCGGTGCGGAGCGAGGATGAAAGGACCGAGTTGCGCTTCGAGCGGGAAGAGGAGAAGAAGAACTCGCTGCGGTATCGGTAGGTTCCGGAAGAGGGCAGGACCTCCCGTCAGCTCTTTTCGACCAGCGTGATCCCCCCGGCCTCGATGGTGATCAGCCGTTTCTTGTACAGTGCGCCGATCGCCATCTTGAACACCTTCTTGCTGACCCCGAACATGGCGTAGATGTCTTCCGGCGGGCTCTTGGTTGTGACCGCGATCCTGCCGCCACGGCCTGCCATCTTCTCGATGATTCCACGCGCCACGTCGTCGACCTTTTTGTATCCGGATCGTTGCAGGCTGATGTCGATTCTTGCATCCTCGCGGATGGCCTTTATGTACCCTTTCAGGCGTTGGCCGATGTGGAGGTCCTGGAATATTTCGTTATCGTAGATCAGGCCCCAATGGGCGTCGTTGACGGCTGCCCTGTAGCCAAGGTCTGTCTTGGCGCACAGGAAGAGATCCACTTCTTCGCCGACATGGTAGTTTGGATTCCGTACATCGATGAATCGATCCAGTTTCGAAGAGGCCGCGATGCTCATGGTGTCTTCGTCAAGAAAGACAAAGACGACATAGGATTTGCCTTCCTCCATCTTGACCTGCTGCTCGCGCAGGGGAACCAGCAGATCCTTCGGAAGCCCCCAGTCCAGGTATGTGCCCGCCGAGGAGGTTCCCGCCACCCGCAACCTGGCAAGTTGGCCGACGGTCGCCAGGGGTCTTTGGGTCGTGGCCTGCAAACGTTTTTCCTTGTTCACGTAGACAAAGACCTCGACCGCATCCCCTTGGCGGCATGGTTCCGGAACCTGTTGGGTGGGGAGGAGGATCTCCCCGGACTCACCACCATCCAGGTAGACGCCCTGGGGCACGGTTCTGGTGATGCGCAGCGTGTTGACCCTGCCGATATCTGCCATTGGTGAGCCCTAGCATGCGTCGGGAACGATGAACCCACGGGGGTGGGAACGCGCGGCGACGACGACGGTTGTGGGTCCGGTGAGAGCGCCGGAGGCCGGCAAACCAGGGGGGAGCGGGCTGCCGCGCTCCCCGGCCCGCGGCAGCCGCCCTATTTCTTGAGTGCCTTGCCCGCCTGCCACGCGGTGCCCGCCACGGCCCCGAGGGACCAGTAGTGGTTGTCGGGCATGGTCAGCACCAGGGGGTCGAGCTTGGCCGGATCGGGCCGGCCGTCGGTGAGGATCGATTCGTCCGCGTGGGCCGTCACCACTTCCCCGATGAACAGGTGGCTCGAGGGGAGATCCACCACCCGGACCAGGGCACACTCCACGCAGAGGGGGCACTCGGCGATCATGGGCGCCGTCTCCAGGTCGCCGTAGAAGACGTTGAAGACCCCGGACTTGTCCACCCGGGCGCCGGAGACGATGCCGCAGTAGTCGGTCTGCTCCAGGAGCTCGGCGTTCGGCAGACACACCGAAAACGTCTTGTTCGCCTGGATCCCCCGGGGGGTGTGGTGTCTCTTTCCGATGGCCACACCCACCATGGGCGGGTCGAAGTTGACGCGGGTCAGCCACGCCACGGTCATGAAGTTGGGTTTCCCGTCGATCTGGGCGCCCACGAGGGAAACGGGCATGAGGGGTGTGAAGAGGGCGGGGGCGATCGTCACACGGGCCATGGTGTCCTCCTGGCAAGGGCAGGGAAGTGGATGGAGCCGTCTCGGTTGGAGAGGGTAACCGGGATGGGCCCGGTGTCCAGGCCGCGCCCCGCCACCGGGGGCCGGACCGAAACGCCCTGCCTGAGGCTCGACCCGAACCCCGGCCCCGCGTACACTTCGCTCCCCTGGGTGCCCGTAGCCCAACGGGACGGAGCGGAGCGCGGTCCGGCCGCAGCCCGAGCCGCTGTCCTGCAGTT
>JARGFW010000234.1 GCA_029211085.1 Deferrisomatales bacterium
AGACCTTCAGTGGCAGCTCCACGTTGGCCTGCACCGAGAGCCACGGCAACAGGGTCTGGCTCTGGGTCAGATAGGCGACGGGGGGGCCTCCCCCGACCCGGTCCACTGCCACCGCCCCCGCGTCCGGAACCTCCAGCCCCGCAACCAGGCGCAGCAAGGTCGTCTTGCCGCAGCCGGTGGGGCCCACCAGCGTGTGCATCTCGCCAGGCGGGACCACCAGATCGACCGGCCCCAGGGCGTGGAGCTGCTCACCCCCCGCCGTTTTGAACACCTTGCGGGCGCCTCGTACCGTGACCTCTGGAGCCCTCACCGTTCGGCCGCCTGCCAGCGGGACACCCGAACCTCCAGCCGCCGCAACCCTTCGCTGCTGAAGACCCCGAGCACCCCGATCACGATCGCGGCGGCGAACGTGTACTCGTACTCGGCCGTGTTGCAGGCCGTACACAACATGTGTCCCAACCCAGAATGGGTTCCTGGAAACGCCTCGGCTGCCACCACCACCAGCCAGCTTACCCCGAGACCGATCCGCATCCCGTTCACGACCGAGGGCAGGCAGTGGGGCCACACCACCCACCGGATCCGGTGCCAGCGGGTGGCGCCGATTAGGTCCAGCATCTCCAGATGGGCGGTACGGACCCCGCGAACGCCGTGGACCGTGCTGGTATAGATCGGGAAGAACGCCCCCGCCCACAGGATCAACACCACCGTGGTCTGGAGCTGGTCCAACAGGGGGTACCGCCAGGCATCGGCCACCCCGTGGACCAGAGTCCCCAGGGAGGAGAGTCCCAGGAACACCGTGAGCAGCGGCAACATCACGATCGGGTTGATGGGGCGTGCCGCCTCGACGGCCGGTTGCAGCAGATACGCCACCCGCCGGTCCCTCCCGGCCCAGACCCCGAGGGGAACCGCGGTGACCAGCGCCAGCAGGAACCCCAGCCCCAGGCGCAGTACCGTGAGGCCGGTCGACTCCGCCAGGGACCCGGACAGGAGGTCCCGGGGCACGTCGAACGGATGGGAAAGCACGCTCCAGACCTCTTGAAACCCGGGCACGACCGAACTTCCGGAGCGGGCGCCGTACCCCCATGCCAGCACCAGAACCGCCGGAAGAACCGCTCCCAGCCCGCATCGCAGCCAGAGTTCCCGGGGCAGACGAAAAGCCACCTTACCTGATTTCTCCGGGAGAGGTGGTTTGAAGGACCCCCAGCAGGGGGACCAGGTCAAGCAGCGCGGCCCTGACCTCGGCCGCCGGACTGCCCGCGAACCTGCCGTCGAACCGATGGGAGGCCTCCATCAGCTCGATCCACCGGTCCACCGCGCCCAGCCACTCGGCGTCCGGCTGCACCGTGAACCGCACCGCCGGAATGCTGCGCCGGCCCACCTGGGCCGGGGTCTTGGTCCACCGGGCCTCGGCCGCGTAGGCAGCCTCGGGATCCTCTTCCATGACCTTCGTTCCGGCGACGATGATCCGCAGCAGGGAACGGATCGCCTCCGCCTTGTTGGTCACGGCGTCTTCCCGGGCGGCGACCACGCAACAGGGATGCCCCTCCCATGCCCCCGAGGGGGGGAGGGCCGACAGATCGGCGACCTTCCGGCCGACCCCCCTCTCCGTGAGCACCGCGACCATGGGTTCGTTGGCAACCACGGCGTCCACCAGCCCTCCGGAAAGGCTGGGCAGGATGTTGGCGGCGCCCTTCAGGTTGACCGTCACCACCTGCACCGCCGCCCCGTCGACATCAACAGGGTCGGGCCCGTGGCCCACGTGCTCTTCCTCCAACGCTCGGCCCAGGATCATGTACGCCACCGCCATCGGGGCTTTGTAACCGACCCGCACCGGCCGCTCCGAGGTACGGGCCACCGCGACGAACTCGTCCCAGGACGCCGCCGGAAAATCGGGCCGCACCACCAGGGCGTCTCCGTCCGTGTTCAGAGGGGCGAGCACCTTGAGCGGAGCGCCACCGTCCACGAACTTGGCGACCGGCCCCAGTCCCCCAAGCCCCACCTCGATGTCTCCCCGCTCCAGGGAGGCCGGCATCTTGGAACCCCCGCCTACCCGCACCAGATGTACCCGGGCCACCGGCATCCCGGCATCCACCAGGTCATAAACGGCCTGGTCCTTCAGCGGTTTCAGGTACACCCCGAAACGGGTCTCCAGGCTTCGGCCCTGGTCGGCCGCCACATACAGGGCCAGTTGGTGATCATGCCCCACGTGACCGACGGTCAGCATGGGGGGGTCCACCGCTCGGGCCGACGTCCCCGCGACGAACACAACGGCGAACCCAAGCGAAAGAAGCCCCCTCCACCCGCCTCGGATCCTGGCCCCCAGAGCTACCCATTCCATCGCCGAACTCCTATTCTCTCCGCAAGAATCCCCAGGAATCCACCGGTCTTCCCGCCGGCTTTAGGGCGATGGCTCCCCTGCCTTCCATCCGAAATCACCGGAGGCCACCTGGCCGGGGCCGCCGCCGACGCTGGCTCCGTAACCGCTGGCGGTGTTGCCGCTGCCGCCTCCGACCGACGCGAACACTCCGCTCGCCACGTTCCCCTCCCCACCGGCCACGGCGGCCCCCGTTCCGCTCGCCACATTTTGGGTACCGCCGCTCACTGTCGCGTAATAGCCTGTCGCCTTGTTCTGGGCCCCGCCGCAGACACTCGAAGCTGCATCCACGGCCCGGTTGTCGGCGCCCCCAAGAACAGTGCTCCCCCAACCGGCCGCCTCGTTGTTCCAGCCCCCAACTACGCTGCCCATCACCCAACTTACGGTGTTCTCTTCCCCAGCCAAAAGGCCGCCGTAGCTCGGGTAGTTGTGGCCCACACCCACCACCAGGTTGTGGGAACCGCCACGGTTCGTCACGCCGTCCAAACGGACCTCGTTGTAACCAACAATGAGGTTGCCGAGCCCGACCAAGGTCCCGCTACTCCCATCATCGTCACCGGTCGACCCCGACCCGCTGCGGACGTGCAGGTTCGCCCTTTCCACGATCACGTGGGGGCCGCGGAGCCCATTCAACTCGCCTGACTCGACCCGGACATGGTCCTCGAGCAGGAAGAGTTTGCTTTGGCGCACCTGCGCGAGCGCCGACTCCAGGTCACCCACCCGGGCCTCGAGGGCCTCGATCTGGGCACGTTGCGCCTCCAACAGCACCTGCCACTCGACGATGTCCTTGGCGTGCTTGCTGCCGTGCTTCTCCCCATGTTCCGCGATCGCCGGCCAACCCAGGGTGCACAGCACTGACACCACTGCCACGCAAAGCGTTCCTCTTCCCATGGTTCCCTCCTGGCATGAAACCCCGGCGCTGTTCGTCACGGTTCCTACTACCCCCGAGCAGGGTGTCTTAGTTCAGGGTGCAGCCTCGAAAGCGTACAGAAATCCGTCGTTGGATCCGATCAACACCAGCCCCTCTCCGATCTGGGGCGATGCGGAGATCCTGGCACCCGTCCGGTACCGCCACCGCTCGGCTCCCGTGTCGGCCGAAAACCCGTAGAAGTTCTGGTCGTCGGAGCCCACATACACGGTGCCTCCAACCACCAGGGGAGAGGAATCCACCTGGCCTCCGGTCGAGGCCTTCCACAACAGTGTTCCGGTCCTGCGGTCCAGCGCCAGGAGGTCCAGTCCCACACCGATGAAGAGCTTGTCGCCGGCGACCGCCGGGGAAGACTTGAGCATGTCGGAGAACACCGAGAAGTCGTCCTGGGGGTAGCCGGCCCGGGTCTTCCATACCAGTTCTCCGTCGGCGGCCTTCACGGCGTAGACATGGTCATCCCGGGCGCAATAGTACACCACCCCGTCCACCACCGCCGGGGTCGCGTAGATCTGGGTCGGAGAGGACCGCTTCCAGCGCAACTTCCCGGTCCGTGCCTGCAGCGAAAACAGGTGGTTGGCGCTCACACCGTCGCTGCCGAAGTAGATGACCCCGTCCACCAGGGCCGGCGAGGAGTAGCACCCTTCGCTCTCGGTGTCGAGTTGCCAGATGAGACGTCCCGTGCGCTCCTCCAGAGCGCGGAAGCGGCCGTCTCAACCGCCCACGTAGACCGCGCCGTCGTGGATCACCGGCGAAGCCCGCACCCCCCCGTAGCTGATCTGCTTGAAGAACTTGGACCCGAACGGAGCGCGCCAGACCAACTCGCCGTCGTCCGCCCCCAGGGCGTACAAGAAGTTGTCCATGGAGCCCACGAAGATCACCCCGTCGTGGGGGGTGGGAGTGGAGTTGACCCGGCTGTGGGTCTGGAAGTCCCACTTCTTCCGCCCCGTCGCGGCGTCGATGGCGTAGATCCACCCGTCGTGCCCGCCCACGTACACCACCCCGCCGAGAACCACCGCCGGGGACAGTCCGTCGTCCACCGCCGGGAACGACTCGATCTGGTCCACCCCGCGGCGGGTGGCGAACTTCCAGCGCAGTGCCAGGGGGGCCTGGGGCCCGTCGGCGACGAACCCGGTCCGCTCCGGGTTCCCGCGAAACATCGGCTCGAACCCGGCGGCCCGGACCGGCGATGCGGTGGCGAGGAGCACCGCCATCGACAGTGCTCCGGCCCACGCGTAAAAGGCTCCCGAAGCCATCTACCTGGCCCCTTCGACCACCCGCATCAGGCGTGGCAACAGTTTCTCTGCCACCGCCCGCACGGCGTCGGTGGGGTGTACCCGGACCAGGCCCGCCTCGGGCAGGAGGAGCGAGATCTTGGTGCGACCGCCGTCCAGGGGATCCGCGTAGACGCCGATCTTCCCGCAGGGGCAGAGCAGGCCGAGTTTGGGGTCCAGCGCGCCCAGGACCTTTACCTCCTCGGGGTCGCACACCTGCACGAGCACGTAGTCATAGGTGGTGGGGAGGTCGAGGACCCCGGGAATGCGCAGACCCTCCCTCCGGATGGCCGACTTCACGTCGTCCAGGGTCGCATCCACGGATTTGTCCGTGGCGACGGTGTAGTCGTACTCGAACGCACCGGCCACACAGGCGACGGCGAGAATTGCCAGAACGGCAAGAACCAGCGATCGTTTCATGGTGCCACCTCGTTTGCGGTTCCCCCGTGGTTCTCGTCAGTACACATAGCAACACCCCACCAACCGCTCATCCCGGTCGTTCCCGTCGGGGACCTCGGGGTACCCGACTTCGTGCATGGTGCGGCGGCACAGGTCCGGCAGAAATGCCTCGGCCAGCACCGCGTCCTGATCCACGGCCGGAGGGATCACCCCCCGGGTCACCAGTTCCCGCAGGGCCAGGTCCATGGCGCTGCGGTACGGGAAGGGGTCGAACCCCGCCCGGGTAACCTCGGCGGCCTTCACCAGGGCTGGCGCACTCGTTCCCAGGCGAGCGGTGAGGCTGTCGGGAAGCCGGGGGGAGAACGCGATCAGATCTCGGGCGCCGCGCAGCGAGGCTCGTGCCAGGGCCGCCACCGTGTCCGGCCGGGCCTCCCACAGATCCCGGCCAACCGCGATCAGTTCGGCGGGGTGCCCGGTCCACACTTTGTGGAGGGAGTCCATCACCCGCACCTCTCCCCTCTCCACCGCCTCGGCAAACAGGCCGGCCTCGGCCGCCAGGGCATCGATCCTGCCCGCACGCAGGGCAGCCAGGGCGTCCTGGGGGTCTACGTCCTGCAAGCGGACGTGGGGCCCCGGTGTCAGCCCGCTCAACACCAGATACACCCCGGTGAGGAAACGGGCCATTCCCAGGGGCTGGGGGGTGCCGATGGTCTTGCCGCGCAGTTGCCTTGAGTAGCGGAGTTCGCTCGCCGCGGGCACCACCAGGGCCGATCCGTCTGTGAGGGACACCTGGAAGGTGACCAGGGGGCGCCGCGGACCCTGGGCGCCCACGTGCAGGGCTAAGAACCGCGGTGTGGGGAGGATCCCGACGTCCAGTTCCCCGGCGGCCAGGGCCCCCGCCATCGCCACCTCATCGGCAAACGGTACCAACCGGAACGCCAGGCCCTCGTCCTTGAGGTACCCCCGATCCGCTGCCACCAGCAGGGGCCAACTTCCCAGGGAAGCAGCATCGACCCCCAACCGCAGTGGGTCCGAGGCGAAGACCGGGACCGGGAAGCGGAGCAGCATGCCGGCCCCGGACAAGCCGAGCAGTCCCAGGGCAGATCTCCGAGTCATGTTCGCTGTCATCGTCGCCCTGCCTTCCGCCTCACCCCATGAACCGACGCGACATCCGCCGCATCGCCAGGGCGAAGCACACACCCCCGAACACCAGCAACCACAAGACGTCCGCCCACAGGGCCGCGCCCGCCCCCCCTCCCATCAGGGCCCGGGAGATCGTCACCAGGTGGGTCAGAGGGAAACACCAGGCCACCGCCTCCACCCAGGGTCCGAGGGATGCCACCGGATAGAAAATCCCGGAGAAGAAGAACATCGGCGTAATGAAAAGGGTGAAGTAATAGTTGAAAAAATCGTAGCTGCGAGCGATGGATGTCACGATCATGCCCATGCTCGCGAACACGAACCCCGCAAGCAACAGCAACCCGATTCCCAGGACACCCGGCCACGGCCGACCGGCGCCGAACAACAGGGCCAGCAGCAGCACAGTGGTCCCGCTGAGCAACCCCTTGGTCACGGCCCACAGGATCTCCCCGAGAACCACGTCCGGGAAGGAGAGCGGGGCCAACACCATGCTCGCGAACACCTTCTGGTGTTCCATCTTGGTGAGCGTGCTGTAGGTCGACTCGATCGTCGTGCTCTGCATGACCGAGGAGAGCATCAACCCAGGGGCCACGAAATGCAGGTAGGGCTGGCCGCCCACCTCCGGGATCAGGGTTCCCAGCCCGTAGCCGAGGCCGAGGAAGTAGAACAGCGGCTCGCCCACCGTACCGACCAGGCTGGTCTTCCAGGAACGGCCCCACACCGTGGCGTTGCGCAACCAGACCCAGAACGCCCCCCACGGCAAACTGCCCACGGCCACAGCGCCGGCGCTCACCCCGCCTCCTCCGCGGGGAGTAGGCTCCGCCCCTTGGCAACCCCCACCACATCCGCACCCGAACCGATCCGCACGACGCGGCCTCCCTCCAGGATTGCGCCCCGGTCGCACAGGGCCTCGGCTTCGGCCAGTTCGTGGGTTGCCATCAGCAGCGTCACTCCCTCCTGCTTCAGTTCCCGCAGGGTGTTCAGGTACCGGTTGCGGCTCTCCAGGTCGAGGCCGCGGGTTGGTTCGTCGAGCAACAGCACCCGGGGTTGGTTCAACAGGGCCCGCACCAGGACCAGGCGACGCCGCATGCCGGTGGACAACTCGAACACCCGGCAACCCGCCTGCTCGGTCAGCTCCGCCAGCTCCAGCATCTCGGCGACCCGCTGCCTCCGGACCGCTCCGGCCAGCCCTGAGTAGCGACCGTGGAACTCAAGATTCTGGGCCACGCCCAGGTCCGGATCGAGGGTGTCGTCCTGGGGAGCGACGCCCATCCACCGCCGCGCTTCCCGGGGGCGGCGGAGCACGTCGATCCCGTTGACCCGGATGCTACCCTGTTCGGGCCGCAGGAACCCGTGAATCATCTTCAGGGTCGTGGATTTCCCGGCGCCGTTAATCCCGAGCAACCCGAAGCAGGTACCCGGCTCCACCGCAAAGCTCACGTCGGCGACCACGGGCCCGTTGCCGAAGGACTTGGAGACGTCCGCCAGGACGACCGCAGGACCAAGGCAAGTTTCACGCCGCATGGCACGTCTCCGTATGCACCAGACCGGCGCCATCAGGGGGGAACGTAACCCCGCGCGGGTCGGGGGGACTGGAGAGACTCAGGGCCGGGACCGGGACCTGGCCCTCTGGCGCATCGGTGTGCCCGTGCCCCATGTCGAACAGAAGCAACCCTCCCGGTCCCTCGGCGCCTGGCCCCCCAATCTGTGGCCGATGACCAGCCATGCCCGACCGCAGGGGGTGCGGACCCTTGACCATCAGTCCTCCACCCCGCCGAGGCGTGCGCCCGTGGAAGCGGCCTCCGACCCGGAACTCCCCGGAATTGCCGAGTAGGGCTGAAATGTGGTCCAGGAGAACGGCAGTGACGCAGCCAAGCGCAACTTGAGCTTTCGCTCCGCTTCCCCTTCCCAGGGCACCCCGGTCAGGAAATAGCCTCCCACGGCGACTCCCGCGCTAACGACCCGCCGCACCGTCTCCCCGAACCGGTCCCAGACCCCACCACCCGCCATGGCGGAATCGTACCCTACCGAGAGGTAGCGGCACCCGGCAACCCTCATC
>JARGFW010000235.1 GCA_029211085.1 Deferrisomatales bacterium
TGGCCCACTACGGCATCGTCGGCGACCTGTTCAAGGTCGTGCCGGCGCTCACCAAAGCGGTGCGGGAGGCACGGGGCTGAGCCCGCCCGGTCCCAACCTCCGATGAAGCCGAAACCCACCCACCGCTCGGCCCTGGTCATCGGCGCGGGCATCGCCGGCATCCAGGCCGCCATCGACCTGGCCGACGCCGGGGTCCGGGTGGTGCTGGTGGAGCGCGGGGACCTGGTGGGTGGGCGCATGGCCCAGACCGACAAGACCTTCCCCACCCTGGACTGCTCCTCGTGCACCCTGACCCCGCGCACCGTGGAGGTGGGCTCCCACCCCCGCATCCGCCTCCTCACCCGGGCCGAGGTCACGGCCCTGGATGTAGACAGCGGGGGCTACCGGGTCCAGGTGCGGGTCCGCCCACGCTACGTGGACCCGGAGGCTTGCGTCTCCTGCGGCGCCTGCGCCGAAGTGTGCCGCATGAAGGGGCGGGTCTCCCGCCGCTTCGACCTGGCTCTGGCCAAGGGCAGCGCCATCGACCTGCCCTACCCCCAGGCGGTGCCGTCCAGCTACGCGGTGGACCCCCACTCCTGCCTGTACCTCACCCGGGGGAAGTGCGGCGAGAACCCGCGCTGTGTCGAGGCGTGTGAGGCCGGCGCGATCCACCTGGACCAGACGGAGCACACCGAGGTGTTGGAGGTGGGCGCCGTGGTGGTTGCCACCGGCTATGACCTCTACCCACCGGAGCACCCCGAGTGGGGGCGGCCGGAACTGGGCTTCGAGCACTACCCCCAGGTGATCAGCAATCTGCAGTTCGAGCGGCTGTGCTCCGCCTCGGGCCCCACCCAGGGGGAGCTCCGGATCGGAGACATGGAACCCAAGCGGGTGGCGTTCCTGCAGTGCGTGGGCAGCCGGGACCAGGCCACCGGGGCGGCCTACTGCTCCCGGGTCTGCTGCATGGTGAGCCTCAAACAGGCGATCCTGGTGCTCGAGAAACGCCCCGGCGCCCAGGTCACCGTGCTGTACATGGACATGCGGGCGTTCGGCAAGGGCTACGAGGAGTTCATGGAGCGGGCCCAGCGCCTGGGGGTCACCCTGCGCCGGGGCAACCCCGCCGAGGTGTACCGCAAGGGCGGGGCCCTGGCCGTGCGCTTCGAAGACACCCTACTGGGTCGCGCCCAGGAACTGGAGGCGGACCTCGTGGTGCTGGCCTGCGGCATGCGTCCCCCGGAACCCACCGCGGAGCTCGCCCGGGTACTCGGGTTGACCCTGGCCGAAGACGGCTTCTTCCGCGGCAGCGACCCCCGCGACCCGGTGCTCACCGGGGAGTCCGGGGTTTTCCTCGCCGGCACCGCCGCCGGGCCGATGGACATCCCCGACGCGGTGGCTTCGGGCTCCGCGGCAGCCTCCGCCGCCCTGGCGCGCCTGCTGGGGAGGGGGGCCGAGCCGTGAGCTCCGCCCCTCCCCCCGGCGACCGTGCGGGGACCGCCGTCTACATCTGCCACTGCGGCCACAACATCGCCGCCACCGTCGACGTGGAGGCGGTGGCCCAGGGGTTGGAGAGCCGGCCGGGGGTCGCCGTGGTGCGCCACTACCCCTACCTGTGCTCCCGTCCGGGTCAGGAGTTGATCCGCCGGGACCTGGAGGACGGCCGGGCCGGCCGGGTGGTGGTGGCCGCCTGCTCGCCGCGGATGCACGAGGCGACGTTCCGCAAGGCAGTGGCCGAGGCCGGCACCAACCCCTACCTGTTCCGGCATGTGAACATCCGCGAACAGTGCTCCTGGGTCCACCCCGACCGGGCCGAGGCCACCGCCAAGGCGGCCGACCTGATCGACATGGGGCTGGCCCGGGTGCGGCACCAGGAACCCCTGGAGGGCTCCGAAGCCCCGGTCACCCCCCGCGCCCTGGTGCTCGGCGGAGGCCCCGCCGGTCTGGCCGCGGCCGCCGACCTGGCCAACATGGGGGTGGACGTGGTCCTGGTGGAGAAGGCACCCCACCTGGGCGGCCGGGCCCGGGAGCTGGGCCGCTCCTTCCCCGAGGGTGGCGCCGTTGGCCCGTGGCTGGCCGAGCGGGTGGACGAGGTGGAACGGCACCCGCGGGTGGAGGTGCTGCTCGGCAGCCGCCTCACCGCCCAGGACGGCTCCCCCGGCTGCTACCAGGCGACCCTGGAGACCCCGGCCGGCAGCATCACCCGGGAGGTGGGCGCGATCATCGTGGCCACGGGCTTCGACCTGTACCGGCCCGACGACCCCGAGCAGGGGCGCCCCGAGCTGGGCTACGGCTCCACCCCCCGGATCGTCACCCAGCAGGAACTGGAGGACCGGCTCCGCGCCGGGGAGGAAACGGCGCCGGTCACCGTCGAAGGCACGCCGGTGCACTCGGCGGCGTTCCTCCAGTGCATCGGCTCCCGGGACCAGACCACCGCCGGGGCCCACTGCTCGCGCACCTGCTGCATGGTCAGCGTACGCCAGGCAGAGGAGCTGCAGAAACGCAACCCGGAGGCACGGGTCCAGGTGGTGTACATGGACCTGCGGGCCTACGCCCGGGGCGCCGAGGAAGCCTACGAACAGACCGCCCGGGCCGGGGTGCTGTTCCGCCGGGGCAGCGCCTCGGAGATCTACCCCAAGGGGGACCGACTCGCGGTGCGGTTCGAGGACACCCTGCTCGGCCGCGCCGAGGAACTGGACGCCGACCTGGTCGTTCTCGCCTGCGGCGCCCGCCCCCAGCCGGACACCCCGGGACTGGCCCACACACTGCACCTGGCCCGCAGCCCCGACGGTTTCTACCTGGAGGCCCACCCCAAGCTCCGCCCCTCGGAGACCGCCAGCGAAGGCATCTACCTGGCCGGCGCCTGCCAGGGCCCGAAGACCATCGACGAAGCCGTCTCCGCCGGCCGCGCCGCGGCGGTCAAGGCGGCCATACCGCTGCTGCGGGGCTCGATCCCCGTGGACCCGGTGGTGGCCGAGGTGGAGTTCGACCGCTGCTCCGGCTGCGGTCTGTGTCAGGAATCCTGCCCGGTGGGTGCCATCGCTCCCCTCCCGCACACGGGTCGCATGACCGTAGACCCCACGCGCTGCAAGGGCTGCGGGGCGTGTGCCGCCGTGTGTCCCAACAACGCCGCCAACCTGCGACACTACCGGGCGAAACAGCTGTTGGCCGAGCTGGAGGCCGCCAGCCGCTGACCCCCAGGGGGCCAACCAGCGTTCCGCAGCCCCCGCCAACCGGTGCAACCGTATGCAACCTCTGGAACCCGGCTACCGGACACTGCTGCGCAGCGGAGAACTGCGCTCCCGCGCGGACCAGGCGAAGAGCCGTCTGCAGCGCTGCGACCTGTGCGCCCATGCCTGCCATGTCAACCGCCTGCAGGGGGCCACGGGGAACTGCCGCACCGGCACCCGGGCGCGGGTCTGCAGCTACGGCGCCCACCACGGAGAAGAGCTCCCCCTGGTCGGTTTTCGCGGTTCCGGTACGATCTTCTTCTCCTGGTGCAACCTGCGCTGCGTGTTCTGCCAGAACTGGGAGATCAGCCAGCAGGGGGAGGGGCGCGAGGTCTCTGCCGAACAACTGGCCGGGATGATGCTGTCGCTGCAGGGGCAGGGGTGCCACAACATCAACCTGGTCAGCCCTTCCCACGTGGTGGCCCCGCTTCTGGAAGCGCTGGTGATCGCGGCGGAAGGGGGTCTGCGCCTGCCGCTGGTCTACAACACCGGCGGCTACGACAGCCCGCATGCCCTCGCACTGCTGGATGGGGTGGTGGATATCTACATGCCCGACATGAAGTTTGCAGATTCCGCGACGGCGCAACCGCTCCTCGACGTGACCGACTACGCCGAGGTCAACCGGGCGGCGGTGCGGGAGATGCACCGCCAGGTGGGCGATCTGCAACTGAGCGAGGCCGGGATCGCCCGGCGCGGCCTGCTGCTCCGCCATCTGGTGCTGCCCGAGAACCTGGCAGGCACCGATCATATCCTCGCCTTCGTCGCCGCCGAACTCTCCCCCAACACCTATCTCAACCTGCTGGAGCAGTACCGCCCCAGCTATCGGGCCCGCGAGCATCCGCCCCTGGACCGGCGGCCGGGCCGGGGCGAACTCCGGGCGGCAAAGGCGGCAGCGCGGGAGTTGGGGCTGAAGCGCCTGGAGCGGGGGTAACGGGGGCCAACTTGGGTTTCTCCGCAGAGGACCCCAAGGCCGTTGCGGTGGGCCTCGGCGCAGGACGTCTATGTGACTGCCGCTTTCGGTTTGCCCGGGAGAATGGAGTCTACCTTCGGACCCGACCCCGAAGAATGCTGCAACCAACGGGTCAATTGTGTGCCCACACCTGGAACACCCAGGGGGTCACCCTCGGTGAATCGACCAATCCCCAGAGCCGGTACGCCCCAAGCCAGACACCTGCACCAACCCCGGGTCCTTCACAGAGCCAGACGCCGAGAAAACACCCCCGATGGCCACCACCGTAGCCGGTTTCGTGTTCTCATCCCCCCACTCCAACTCGATGCCGAACACCTCCTTCGCCAGGGCGACCACGTTCACCCCCATCGACTCCAGGCTGCAGACCTGGGCCTCCGGGGTGGCACACGCCGCGGCGCCGTCGGCCAGGGCGCAGCGCTCGCAGCCGCGGCAGGGTCCGGCCCCCGCGACGAGATGACCCTTCCCTCGCCACGCCAGCAACTCGGCATAGAGCGCCCCCTGCAGGACCCTGCCGCCGTGGAGCATGCGCTCCGCCGAACTGGCGCCGGGAAAGACAGAGGGACTCGCCTGGAGGCAGATCAGCAGCGCCTCCGGGGCCGTGGCCGCCCAAGCGTCGAAGAACGGACTGTGGGGCGGACAGCCGAAGTTGTTGGCGAAGTTGGGGCAGGCCTCGCAGGCGCGCTTGACCGCGTCTTCCCCCCGGATGGAACCGGTCGCCACCCGTTCCGCGTGCCGGCGGCAGGTCACCTGCGACCCGTCAGGCAGGGTGAGGGTCAGCACTTCCGAGGGATTCAGCCGCACCTGCATGTCCACGCCTTCGATTGGATGCCCGGTGGACGCACCAAGAAATCGCCCATGCCTCCAGGACAAGCAGCGTTCGGGGGGTGCAACGGCACTGCGAGCCGTTTCCCGGCCTTGTCCCCATTCGGCTCGCGCGCCGAGTTCGGGGGCTACCCAACGCAAAGCGACCGCTGGCGCCCGGTGGGGAGCAGCGGCCGTACGCTGATGTTCCGGTCGTCAACCTGCTGGCTGGCATCCCCCCTCCCCTCGTGTCCGCCGGTTGTACCGCGCGAAACCGGGAAGGGTCAACCCACCCGCGCAGGACTCCCGCTTCCCGTTTCCTGGACGTGCAGATGAAGAAATAACCCAGGCCGGCGGGTGGAGACCGATCAGCCCACGATCAGCTTGATCTCGGTCGTGCCCTTGAGGGTGTTGGCCACGACACAGCCGCGCTCGGCGATGGTGGCCAGCTTCTCCAGTTCAGAACGTTCCAGCCCCGCGCTGGAGACCGTCAGCTGAATGCGTTGGAAGTGCGGGGGAGTGCCTCCGACCTCGCCGGCCACCTGGACCGACAGGTCCCGGGCCGCGACGTCCCGGGCTTTGGCGGTGGCGATGAGGTTGCTCATGAAGCATCCGCCGATGCTGGCCAGCAGCAACTCGCCCCCCATGGGGCCGGTGTCGCTCCCTCCCTTGGCCGCGGGCCGATCCACCCCGACCCGGTGTTGCCGGATCTCTGCCACGCTGGCGGTCGTATCCTGCTGCTGTGTAACGCACACTCGAATCTCGGGCACGGCAGAAACCTCTCTACAGAGTCGGGGTCAAAGCGGACGTCGTCGGGAACGAGCCCTGCACCATCTTGGAGCCGAACGCACCGATGGCCGGCGGGTGCCGGCCATCGGTGGGAACAACCGGCCGCGCCCGGCATGGTCTAGGCGTCGGTCCACACGCGGACGGGGCTGGGGGGAGGCTCCGCTAGCCGTACGGCGCACAGCGACGCCCGTCGTCCCGCCCCCGAACCGTCGGTGGCCACCCTCCCAGGGCTCTTCCCATCCACCCCTTTCCGCGACCGCCGACCCCGGCCCTCAGAACGCTCCCGGGTAGAAGATGCGGGGCAGGAACAGCACCAACTCGGGCCAGTAGGTGAGCAGAAACAGGATACCGATCTGGATGGCGATAAACGGCATCACCGCACGGGTGACGTAGATCAGGTCCTTTTCCGCCATCGCGCCGGTGATGTACAGGCTCACCCCCATCGGCGGGGTGACGTAGCCGATGCCGAGATTGACCGTCATCAGCAACCCGAAGTGCAGGGTGTTGATCCCGAACTGGTAGAGCATCGGCAGAAACACGGGGGTGAGGATCATGGTGGCGCTGATGACGTCCATGAACATTCCCACGATCAGCAGGAAGATGTTCATCACCAGCAGAAACACCAGTTTGCTCGTAATGCTCGCTGTCACCGCTCCGGTGATCGCCTCCGGAATGCGCTCCAGGGTCAAGTACTTGCCGAACACCGTGGCCCCCGCCACGATGATCAACAGCGTCCCGGAAGTTACCGCGGAACTCACCGTCACCCGTCGCGCGGCGGTCAGGGTCATGTCCCGGTGGATGAAGATCTCCACGATGAACGCGTACACGCACGCCACCACCGCCGCCTCGTTGGCGGTGAACACCCCCGAGAAGATCCCCCCGAAGATGATCACCGGCAACAGCAGCGCCCAGATACCCTCGCGCAGCACCGCCACGAACTCTGCAACGCTCGGCGGAGTGGCCCCGCGCATGCCACCCCGCTTGCACACCACGTAGGTGTAGATGCAAAACGCCACCATGATCAGCGCCCCGGGGACGAACCCGGTCATGAACAGCGCTTCCAGCGAGTCGTTGGTGATCATGGCGTAGAGGATCATCGAGATCGACGGCGGGATGACGATCCCCAGGATCGGGGCCGTGGTCATCACCCCCACCGAGTAGGCCTCGTCGTAACCGTCCTCCACCAGCGCCGGGATCATGAATCCGCCGATGGCCACCACCGTGGCCACCGTGGAGCCGGAGATCGCCCCGAACAGACCGCAGGCCAGCACCCCCGCCATGCCCAGGCCACCGGGGAGGAACCCCACCATCGCCTTGGCCACCTTGACGAGTTTGTCGACGATGGTGCCCGAGGTCATGATGTTGCCGCAGAGGATGAAGAACAGCACCACCACCAGCGGGAACTTGTCCATGCTCTTGTAGAAGCTGTCCACCAACTGCAGGGACTGGATGTCGAACGGAAGCCCCGAGCCGGCCAGCACCACCATGCCCAGCACTCCGGTGGTGAACAGGGCCAGGTACACCGGGACGGTGAGGGCAAGCATGCCCAGCAGCAGTGACAGGGCGACCAGGATGCCGGTATCCATACCCTAGCCCTCCCTTTTCGGTTCGTGCACCGGGTGACCGCTGAAATCCTCGTAGAGCACATGGAACAGCCGGAACAGCATCAGCACCCCCATCAGCGGCAGAATCGAGTACAGAACCACCTGGGGCACCTGCAGGATGATCGTCTTCATACCCATCTGGTGCTGGAACAGGGCCATCTTCACCCCGAACCAGGTGATGAACCCGGCAAACCCAAGCAGAGAGAGGTGCGACAGAAACTCCAGGGGCCGTTTCAGCGCCGGGAACAGATTGGGCAGGGCGTCGATGCGGATCAGTGCCCGTTTCTTGACCCCCGCCGCGCAACCCACAAACGTGGTGTAGACGATCACCTCCCGCACCAGTTCTTCCGGCCAGGTCAGCGTGTAGGTGATGGTGTAGCGTGTCACCACGCTCACGAACAGCGTCAGCAGCGCCGCCATCACTGCCAGGAACAGGCTCCATTCCTCAAAGAAGCTCAACACCTTGTCCAATACCTGCAATGTCCGCCGCATCATGCAATTTCCCTCTCGAAAAGCGGGGCCTGGGGTTCGCCAGAACCCCAGGCCCCGCCCATACAGGATCTACCGCATCACGACCACGACTACATGGCTTTGTAGCCCAGGAAGTTCTGCACCTTCTTCAGGTACTCCGGACCGATCTGCCCGGCCCACTCCTGGTGCACCTTGTCGCCCTGTTTGCGCA
>JARGFW010000236.1 GCA_029211085.1 Deferrisomatales bacterium
TCATCACGTTGCGCTGGAAGATGTTGGCGTAGCCGGCCAGGCTGCCGATGCCCTCCTGGATGCGGGCGCCGCCGGAGTCGTTCAGGCCCACCGACGGGCAGCCGTTCTTCAGCGCCATGTCCATGACCTTGCAGATCTTGTTGGACATGGTCAGCGACAGGCTGCCGCCGAACACGGTGAAGTCCTGGGCATAGGCGTACACCGTGCGGCCATCCACCTTGCCGTACCCGGTCACCACCCCGTCCCCCAGGAACTGGGTCTTCTCCATGCCGAAGTTCGTGCACTGGTGGGTGACGAACTTGTCCACCTCGACGAAGGTGCCGGCGTCGAAGAACAGGTTGAGGCGCTCACGGGCGGTGAGCTTGCCCTGGGCGTGGTGCTTCTCGACACGCTTCGCCCCGCCGCCGGCTTCGGCGTCCTTATTCTTCTGGGCGAGAAGCTCGAATTTCTTCTTGAGACTCATGCGATCCTCCTGATGGCGATCGGGTTCGCGATGAAGCGCCCCCTTTTACCGGAATCAAAAGACACAAACCAGCGCTTATTGGCCCCCTCGAAACGGCGGACGGTGGCACGCGGGGCAGGCGGTGGTCAGCCGGCGCGGCGGTCGGCCGACCACCGTGGGCTGCCGTTCGATCAGTCGATGGTGAGGAGTACGTCCCCCTTGGCCACGCTGTCTCCGGCGCTGTAGGGGAGCGGGCCCACCACGCCATCCACCGGCGCTTCGAGGCTGTTTTCCATCTTCATCGCCTCCAGGATGACCACCACGTCTCCGGCCTGCACCGTATCTCCGGGTTTGACCAGGTAGTCCACCACCATCCCCGGCATCGGGGCCTGGATGGTTCCCTTGCCCGCGGCGGCCGCCGCCTTGGGTGCTGCCACCGGGGCAGGAGCCGGGGCGGTCGCCGCCTGCGGTGCCGCCGGAGCGGGGGCCGCAGGGGCCGGCGCGGCAACCGGTGCCGCTTGCGGTGCCGCGGCAACTGCCGGCGCAGCCACCGCCGTGACCACCGGTGCACCGCCCACGCTCTCCACGTCCACCTCGAAGTACTCGCCATCGACGAACACGTTGAAGGTGCGCAGGCCGGGGCCCTTGGCGGGGGCTTCCTTGACGGGCCTGTCGATCAGTTCGCCGGCCAGAGCCTTGCGGCACAGCTCGCTCTCGGCAGCGGCCTGCTCCATGGTGCGGGGAGCCCACTCGGCGGGGGCCGGCTCCTTGCCGTATTTGACGCTGAGGAACTTCTTCCCGGTGGTCGGGAACATGTTGTAGAGGATAAGGTCGGCGTCGGTCTTGGCCAGATCGCCGATCTCGGCCCTGGCCTTCTCCAACTCCGGCTCCAGCACGTCGGCCGGGCGGCAGGTGATCGGGGTCTCCCCCCGGGGGTAGCCCTTGAGGGCGAGTTTCTGCACCTCGGGGTTCATGGGCCGCGGCGGGGTTCCGTAGAGGCCGTAGCAGTAGTCCTTCACCTGGCCGGAGACCATCTTGTAGCGTTCTTTCACCGAGCCGCCCACTTTGCCCATGAGCACGTTCATCACCGCCTGCACACCGACGATCTGGCTCGACGGGGTGACCAGGGGGGGGAAGCCGAGATCCTCGCGCACTTTGGGCAGTTCCTTGAACACGTCGTTGAGGCGGTCCATGGCCCCGGCCTCGCGCAGCTGGTTGACCAGATTGGAGAGCATGCCCCCCGGCGTCTGGTGCATCAGCACGCCGATGTCGGCCACGGCCAGCCGGCTGGTGTCCAGCAGTTGCCGGTACTTGGGCGCAATCGTCTCCAGGTACTCGGTGATCTCGGCCAGCACCTCCAGGTCGAAGCCGGTATCCCGGTCCGTGCCCTGCAGCATGACCACGATGGGCTCCAGGGCCGGGTGGCTGGAACGGCCTGCAAACGGCGCGGAGCAGGTGTCGATGATGTCCACCCCGGCATCGATGGCCTTGAGAAAGGTGTACTCCGCCATCCCCGAGGTGGTGTGGCAGTGCAGCTCCACCGGCAGTTTGGTGGCCTTCTTGATGGCCGGGATCAGCAGCGCCGCATCGTCGGGTGACAGCAGGCCGGCCATGTCCTTGATGCAGATGGAGTGGGCCCCCATGGAGGCGAAGGTCTTGGCCTTGGCAGTCCAGTACTTGAGGTTGAAGATGTCTCCCCCCATGCGCCGCCCGGTGACGGTGTAGGACAGGGCCGCCTGGAAGTGCTTGCCGTTCTCCAGCACCCGCTTGGCCACGGTCTGGAAGTTCCGCTCGTCGTTCAGGGCATCGAAGATGCGGTAGATGTCCACCCCCGCTTCGCAGGCCTGATCCACGAAGGCGTTGGCCATGTCGTCGGCGTAATTGCGATACCCCACCAAGTTCTGGCCCCGCAGCAGCATCTGGAACTTCACTTCCTTGGGGACATACTGGCGCAGCCGCTTCGGCCTATCCCAGGGATCTTCGCCCAGGAACCGGTGCATGGTATCGAAGGTGGCGCCGCCCCACACCTCCATGGCGTGGTAACCCACCTTACCGGCGGTTTCGGCGATGGCTTCGATGTCCTCGGTGCGCATGCGGGTGGCGAACAGGCTCTGGTGCCCGTCCCGGAACGTCAAATCGGTGATCTTTAGCGGGTTCTTCGCGGGTCCACTCATGGTCACTCCTCCCCTTCCCTAGATAACTTCACTGGCTGAATCGACAATGGCCTCAGCAACCGCGTCCCAAGCGCCGTTGCCACAGGGTGCGAAACAACATGGCGTCTTGCCGGCCGGCCGCGCCCCACGGCGAGAACGATGGTGCGCAGGGAGCTGGAGCCAGGGGCTGCGCCGCCGGAGGCACCTCCTCCTGGATGAACTGCATCACCGCCGCGATCGCGGCGGCAATCTTCTTGCTGCGCATGGACTGCATGGAACTCCCTTCCTCGGCGGATCGCCGCCGTCGAGATAACCGAAAACCCTGTCTATTTGCCGTTGGTCCTACGGTCCCTTGGCCAGGATCGCCAGCACCCGGGCGCCACCACCCCCGTGGGACAACAGTCGGTGTCGCAGGCCGGACTCGAAGTATACCGAATCCCCCTCGTGAAGCACGATGCGTTCGTTCTCCAGCAGCAGTTCCGCCTCCCCCTCCAGCAGCAGCAGGAACTCCTCGCCCTCGTGGCTGTACACGTTCTCTTCGTCGCGCATTCCCGGATCCACGTGGAGCATAAACGGCTCCATGATCTTGTGGCGCTTTTTGTAGGAGAGGGCGTGGTAGGTGTAGCCGTGCTCGGTGCCGCTGCGGGAGATCACCCGGGTAACGGAGGGGCGGTCGCCTTTGCGCACCACCTCGTAGGCCTCTTCGGGCCCTTCGTCCCGGAAAAAATAACCCACCCTGACGCCGAGAACCTTGGCGACCCGGGACAGGGTGGCGATGGGCGGAGAAACGTTGTTGTTCTCGATCTGGGAGATCAACGCGGGAGAGAAGCCGGTGTCATCCGCCACCTCCTGCAAGGTCTTCTTGCGCAGCAGGCGGAGCACCTTGATCTTGGCGCCGATGTTGAAATCCTCTGCCGCGCCCTCACCGTCGTGAGCGACGCGCCCCTTGGCGCGACGCGGGCGGCGCTTGGCACCCGTAGAGGGGGCAGAAGGGGGAAGGGCAGGGCCGCCCTTGGCTGTCTGAGACACGGCAATCAGATCCCGTCGGCAAGGGAGTCGTGGGTCGGCAGGCGAAGAAACCGCATTGTAGGGGCGACGTTCCAGCAGGGTCAAGAACTCTTAAGCGATGATAAAAGAGTTTTAGCGACCCTAAAGAAAGGCGCTTGCGCCAAAAAGTGCCCCTCGCACGCGAGGGGCTCCCGATTTTCCAACCCGGATGGCTCAGGACTCTTCGGTCACCTCGAATCCCAGGCGGGAGGAAAGCCGCTTGCCCGCCTCCACCGCCAGGGGGATCAGCTCTTCCTCGAGACGCTTGTCGGTGAAGCGGTACGCCGGGCCCGACACCGAGATTCCGGCGATCACCCGCCGGGTGTAATCGCGTACCGGGACCCCAACGCAGCGGATGCCCTCGTCGAACTCCTCATCATCCAGGGCATACCCCTGCATCCGGACCTGTTCCAGTTGCGTCATCAGCGCGTCGCGGTCCTTGAGGGTGTGCTCGGTATAGCGCTTCAAAGGGGTCTCGGCAAGCACCCGGTCCACCTCGTCCACCGACTCAAACGCGATCTGCGCTTTGCCCACCCCCGAGCAGTACACCGGCAACCCCACCCCCACCCGGGAAACGACCCGCACCGGACGGGTCGCCTCCACCACGTCCACGTACACCACCCGGTCGTCTCGGATCACGCCGAGGTACGCGGTCTCATTACACTTCTCGGAGATCTCCTCGAGGATGGGGCGAGCCATCTTCACCAGGCCCATGTGCTTGATGAACACCTGGCCCAGTTCCAGCACCCGCAGGCCCAAGCGGTAGTTGCCCGTGACCTTGTTCTGCTCCATGTACCCCCGGCTCTCCAGGGTGGCGAGGAGTCGGAACACGTTGTTCTTGTGCAGCCCCAGGCGCTTGGACAGTTCGGTCACCCCGAGTTCGGTCTCCTCGCCACGGTACTCTTCGAGCAGATCGAAGGCGTTGGTCACCGACTGGATGATATAGCTGGACTTTTTCCTTCTTCCCACGGAACACCTGCCTTGGCTGCGGGGGCGCGGCCCCCGATCATATACTCCTGTGGACAAAGTAGCGAACTACGGTAGCAGTGCCCCCTGGGGAAGTCAATCTCGGTAGAACCGTGGTCAATGAAAATCAAACACGCGGTAGCGGACGCCGTCCCCCTTGGAGGCAAAAATTCTTGAGGGGTCCCTGGTCCTCCATCCCCTCCGCGGCACTGCACGGGGTGTGCCGGGAAAATATCGCGAAGGAACGTAACCCCCTCAAACCGGGGACAAAGATAAAATGCCGTTATAGAACTGTCAAGCTAAAATCGCCAACCGCAAAAAAAGCGGGGGAGGCCGCAGCCTCCCCCGCACGAGAACCTTGCTCCAGGAACTCTAGTCGTCGAGCCAGGAGTGGGAGTACAACACGTTACCGTTGAGCACCTGGTAGCACTTGAACAACTCCTTCTCTTTGTCGGTGCTCGCCGTCACGTCCTCTCCATCCATCAGCTTGCCCATGAAATCCGCATCGGCTTGGCGTTTGCCGGCGCAGATCGCCATCATCTCCTTGTCGTAGGCATCCACGATCGCGGATTCCTGGCCGAGTTTGTAGAGCATCAGCAGGTAGGCGCGGTTGAGGATGCCACGCAGCTCGTCCGTGGGCGCACCGTTGGAGACGTTGGACAGGCCACAGGTGTTGGTCGCGCCAGGCACGATGTCCTGCACCATGGGGAGGAACTCCATGTAGGCCTTCACCTGGTTGATGTCCACCGACACCGGCAGCACGATCGGGTCCACCCAGTACCGGGCGTGGTCGATGCCCAGCTCGTCGGCCTTGGCCATGATGGTGGCGAGCGCCATCGCGCGCTCGTTGGCGTCGCGCGGAATGCCCTCTTCGCTCATGGTCAGGGCCACGAAATCCGCGTCGTACTTCTTCACCAGGGGCAAGCGGTCATCCATGCTCGCCGGCTGGGCGGAGATGGAGTTGACCAGAGCGCGCTCGTTGCAGACCTTGAGACCCGCCTCCACGGCGACTGAGTTGGTGGTGTCCAGGGCCAGACGCACGTCGCTCTTGACTTCCTGCACGGTCTCCACCAGCCACTTCATCATCTCATCGCCAGCCTTGCGGGCAGGCCCGAGGTTGAGGTCGATCATGTTGGCGCCGGCCGCCAGCTCTTCCTCGGCCATCTTCTGGATCGGGCCCTTGACCCGCTCCCGCATGGCCGGCCCGATGGTCTTGGACATGATGTTGATACTCTCGGCAATGGTGTAGATCTTCATTGCTCCCTCCTTGCGATGGGTTGATTTCCGGTTCCCGAAAGAGCCCACAAGCACCCCCGAGAAAAAAGCCGGGGCCCCCTCACCTGGGCGGGCCCCGGAAAGCAGGCTACTTGTATTCCTTCAGGTACTTGGGCAGGTCCGCGGCTTCCCGGGGCCCGATGAGGACCTCGTAGCCCTCGCCGAGCTCTTCCTCGAACTCGCCGGAGAGCTGCGCCACGTAGCCGGGGATGATGATCTTCTTGTGGTTGACCTTCTCGGCGATGCCCGATTTCTTGACGAAGGGGGCCATGGCGTCGGCCACGAACTTGCCTGCAGACCAGGCGGTGAGAACGCTCATGCCCTCGGTGTCCATGATCAGCAGATGGGTCGGAACCCGGCTGGCCTCCACTTCGGCGGCCACCACGAAGTAGGTCAGCGCGAAGTTCGTGGTGATGATCACCGGGCTGTCCGGGCCGGGGTTGTTGAGGTCGTAGATGCCCTGGTCCATGGTCATCGGCCGCTGCGGGTCGGTGTAGATGTTCAGCCGATTGACCAGCAGGGGCATGGCCATCGCCGGGTCCAGGGTGCCCAGCACGACGATGCCGGCGTACTTCCCGGTCAGCGCGGCGGCGTAGGCGGCCTGCAGTTCCTTGTGGTCGGTCATGGCGCAGGGGAACGCGATCGTGGGGAAACCAAGGGACCGCACCTTCTTGTCCAGGGCAGCGCGGCGGATCCCGATGTTGTCGGTCAGGGTCTCGCGGAAACCCTTGAAGCCGGTGTCCAGAATGGCCTCCTTGAGGCCCGCCGCGATCACCTTCTCACCCATCGCGGACAGGGCGTCCAGATCGGTGCCCTGTACCACCGGCACACAGCCCTTCTCTTTGCAGAACGCCAGCAAGTCGTCGGCGTTCGCGGCCGTGACCGGGTGAATGGCGAACTTCTTGCCGCCCAGCTTGGCCGCCGCGGCCTTCAGGGAGGCGCTGTTCTCCGAGGACAGGATGATCCCCTTCTCGGTGGCGCCGGCGACCTTCCCGGCCAGCGCCACAAAGGACGCCTCGTCCTTGTTCTCGTCCCACACGAACACCAAGTTCGGCTTGAGCACCAGTCCCACGCGCTCGAAACCCATCTCGTTGAGCAGCGCGAGCTCGGCGTCCACCACCGCGGCGCCGGTTTTGTTGGTCACGGCCACGGCGATGCCCGTGGGGTTCACGAAGGTCTTCTCGTGGCGAAACTTAACGGTCTCCCCGCCCATCTTGTGGGCGGAATCGCCCTGGCCGAGGGTGGTGACGCGGATCGGTGGGGCGCTGGCTTCGGAGAGCTTCGCCTTGGCCTCTTCAGACACATAGGGGCAGGCGGACAACTCTGCCTTGCCGGCCGCGAGTTTCATCGCGAAGGCCAGGCAGGTGGGATCGCCGCACTCCTTGCAGTTGGTCTGCGGCAACATCTTGTAGATCATGATTCCGGTAAGTCCCATGGGTCGAATCTCCTTTCATCCTCAGGCGCGCGGGGCGCTGATATACGGGCTGATACCGACAGTTCGGCACGGCGGGGGGAGGCGGGCTGGCCCACCACCCCCCACCGACTGCTTTACATCATGGGGTCCATTTCGAGGGCGGGGTGACCCACCTTCTGCATGAACTCCATGACCTCTTCCTCGGTCACGCCGTCTTCCTCGGTGGCGATCTTGTTGTAGAGGTCCGGGCAGCCCTCTTCGGCCCCGCGCCTTTCGATGACCTCCTTCATGCTCTCTTTGAGAGCCTTCGGCAGCCACGCGACGCGCTTGATCCCGCCCTCGGCGCTGATGAACTTCTTCGAGCCGATGTAGAACTTGGAGATGCCCACGAAGCCGGGGGTCTGCGCCCCGCCGCCGCAGGAGCCGGCCAGGGTGGAGAACGGCATGCCGCAGGGGGTGTCGCCGGCGTAGTCGCGGTCCACCACCATCACGCCGTTGGCCATGGGCATCAGCACGCAGATGGCCTCGAAGCAGCCGCAGGAGGTCATCGGGTCTTCCATCAGCGAGTACGCGCTGAACTCCGGCACCGCTTCGTGGGAGTTGGTGAAGACGAACTGGTTGACGCCGGCCCACTTGCCGAGCCGCGAGTCCAACACGTCGCCCTTCTGGATGGGCTGGTTCGGGCCGGTGGGGGTGATCTCGAACGCCGCCTTGCCGTCGAGCCAGTTGTAGGCGCCGCACA
>JARGFW010000237.1 GCA_029211085.1 Deferrisomatales bacterium
GGGTCTGGCCGGGGAGGCGGTGCGCGAACTCGGCGCGGTGTACGCCACCTCTTGGGGGGAGCAGTTCTACCAGCACTGGGTCGGGCCGAGCGCCCTGCGCCAGTGCACCGAGGAGGTGCTGTTCCCGTTCATCCAGGACAGCCCGTCGCCCCTGTCGATCCAGGTGTTCGCCCCCCTGCAGAAGGTGGGAGGCCGGCACGATGCCTCGCGACGGCTGCACCGCGAAATCCCCGCCATGGTGGCCCAGTTGGCAGCGGCCGATGAGCAACGGCCGGTGAAGCGTCGCTACGTGGGCAGCGACCAGAACGGGTACTTCGTCTGTGACCGGTCGGGCTGCCAGCCGATTCGGTTCCGCGGTTTCGCCGCTTACGACGACCTCATCCGCTACCTATCCGGGGTGGGGCCGCACCACCGTGTGGATACCCGGGTGGAGGACCACAGCCCCGAACTGAACGTGCTGCGGACCCTGTTCGAGACGGCGATGCCGGGCATGATCGACGTGTTCTGGCTGGAGTACCCGGAGCGCAACGTACTCTACGTGGTGGACGAGGTGGGCAACCTCACCCAGTTCTCCCACCGGGTCGACGACGAACCCTACTCCCTGGCCCGGTTGCTGATGTTCCTGGAGGGCACCGTTGCGGAGGTGGCCGGCCACCCGGAGAACCCCCTGCGAGCGCCGATCCTGGGGGAGGTGATCCGCATCCACACGCTGGCGACCGACGGCACCTGCCGGGTACGCACCTCCACCAACGAGTGGCTCGGGCGCGTGCAGGCGCTGGGCCTGGACCCCATGGGCCTGACCATCGAGCGCACGGGCAGCGGCGGACGGGGGCCCACCGGCTACCGCATCACCTGGGGGGAACAGGTGTTTCAGAGCGGCGAGGTGGAAAACCCCCTGGAGGAAGCGCGCCGCAAGATCGAGCAGGTGCGCTCTTCGGGGCTGGACTACGAGGTGTTCCTCACGCGACTGTTCCTCGATGACCGCTTTCAAGAGCAGTACTGCGGCTCCTTCGCCACCATCGGGCACTACCTGTTCTACAAGAAAGTGATCGAGCAGCGCCTGTCCGCGCGCTCGACCCCGACCGCCTGAGAACTGCCGCAGCGACCCCCGCCCCCACGGCGTTCCGCGCGGCTCCCGTAGCGCCCCGCACGCCGAGCCGGCAACGGCGACCTACTCGTCGGCGAACACGATGCAGCTGTTGCGAAGCCGCTCGCGGCCCTCGGCGATGACCTCCTCCTCGCTGCGCTGCCCGTGGGCGTCGCCCCAGTAGCCGGTTTCTCCACCCAGGCGGATCATGGCCAGCAGTCGCACTGCGTCGGTCACCAGCTCGGCCAGGTGGGCACAGCCCCGGGGGCCGCCAATGCGGTCGTTGATCTGGCGGAGCACTCCGCGGTCGATCTGCAGACCCACCAGTTCCCGCACCACGGCCTCCCCGGCCGCACACCGCGACAACGGCGTCTTGTCCATGGATGCCGAGGCGCTCTCGACCGCCCAGTCCTCGGTGCGCACGATCATGTCCAGGTGAAAGGAGTGCTCCAGATCCAGCAAGGAACTGGTCACCCGCAGCCTGCCGTCCTCCTGGTCCCGCACGTGGGAGTGGATGCTGCGCTGATAGTCGCGCATCAGAACGTCCCGGGGACGGCCACCCGGGTCGCCCGCAGCGGCTGGTCCCCAGGGTTGCTCGGACGACGAGGGACGTTACAGCTCTTCTCTTTGTGCACTTGCCTGAGTTCTTTCCCCGGCATGGAAGTCTCCGGCCAAAGCTTCAAAAGTCACAACGGGACGCCACCATGTAAAGGAAAGTCTGCCCCGGGTCAACGGGAACGATCCCTTTGCTGGCCCTTCCCCGGGGCTCCTCGGGGGCGGTATCCTGCCTCCGTCCACACCGTGCCGGAGGTTTCCCCATGCTGAAGACGCGCATCACCGAGTTGTTCGGGGTCGAGCGGCCCATCGTGCAGGGTGGCCTGATGTGGGTGGCCCGAGCCGAGTTGGTGGCCGCGGTGGCCGAGGCCGGCGGCATGGGCTTTTTGACGGCCCTCACCTTTCCTGAACCGGAGGGCCTGCGGGCCGAGATCCGCCGCTGCCGAAAACGCACCGACCGACCGTTCGGGGTGAACCTGACGTTCCTCCCCACCTTGGGCACCCCGGACTACGGCGGCTATCTGGAGGTGATCCTGGAAGAGGGGGTGCGCTTCGTGGAGACCGCGGGCCGCAATCCCGAAGCCTACATGGGGCGACTCACAGCCGCCGGGGTACGGGTGGTGCACAAGTGCACCTCGGTGCGCCACGCGGTGAAGGCCGAGGCGATCGGTTGCGCCGCGGTGAGCATCGACGGTTTCGAGGCCGCCGGCCACCCGGGGGAGGACGACGTACCGGGACTGGTGCTGGTGCCCTTGACCCGGGATGCGGTGCGGGTGCCGGTGATCGCCTCGGGCGGCATCGCCGACGGCCGCGGTCTGGCCGCAGCGTTGGCCCTGGGGGCCGACGGGGTGAACATGGGCACCCGCTTCGTCGCCACCCGGGAGGCGCCGGTGCACGACCACGTGAAGCAAGCTCTGGTGGGAGCCAGCGAGCGGGACACCCGGCTGATCCTGCGCACCCTGCGCAATACCGAACGGGTGCTGGCCAACCGCGCGGCGGCGGCGGTGCTGGAGATCGAGGGACGCGGCAACGCCCGCATCGAAGACCTGATCCCCTATGTGGCCGGACGGGTGGGGAGGAGCGTGCTGGACCGGGGAGACCTGGACGCCGGCACCCTGGCTGCGGGACAGAGCGTAGGCCTCATCCGCGACGTGCCGACCTGCAAGGAGCTGTTGGACCGGATCGTGGCCGAGGCGGAAGAGGTGATCGCCGACCGCCTCCCGGGGTTGGTGCGCGGCGGCTAGCGGGGCTGCAGTTCGCGCAACCGCGCCAGGGCTTCTTCCCCGAAAGCGCTACCCGGGTGGTCTGCCAGGTACGCCTGCAGGGCGGCCGCGGTACCATCCTCCAGCGCCGCGGCGTAGGCGACCCGATCGGCCGCCTCCACCCGCTCCAGTGCCTGAATCGACAGCGCCCGCACCTGGTGCAGGTCCTCGGCGTCGGGCCGCAGCCGCGCATACTCCACGAAATGGTAGAGGGCCCGGGGGTAATTCTGGATGCGGAAGAAGTAGATCACCCCCAGGTTGTAGTGGGCGTCCGCGTAGCCGGGTTCGAGGTGCAGCGCCGCCAGGTACTGGTCGCGGGCCTGCTCGTACTGCCGCTGCTTGAGAAAGTGATTACCGGCCTCTTTGCGCTGCAACGCGTCCGGAGACACCTGGGCGAACGCTCCACCCGCACCCACCAGGACGGCGAAAAGCAACAGCACGATGCGCATGACGACTCCTTGTTCGACTCGATGCCCGGGGCCGGTTGCGCGGGCCCCCCGGCCATGGATCGCCGGGGAACGCCGTGGGCCAGCAGACGATCCTTGACAATGCCACCAGTGTTGCGCGGATCGGGGGGTGGTGCAAGGGGTTCCCCCTCGGCCGCCGGCGACCCGTGGAGAAACACGGCTTGTCTAACGGAGGGAACCGGTCGATGAGGAGGAAGAACGCGGACCCTGTCGTCTCACAGGAGAACCCATGCTCGGCAGAATGATGGGACTGTTCGGCCTGATCGCCGCATTCGTGCTCACCGCCCAACTGCGGGGCACCTCTCTGGTCAACCCCAGCCCGCGCACCACGGTGGCGATCGCGCTGTGCCTGGCGGGGGTGGCTCTACTGGCCGCGGTGGTGAGCGGCGGCCTGCGGACCAAGCGGCGCAAACACTGGCAGCCGCCGTCGCTGGGTGACAACCCGCGGCAGACGTTTCGCATCGTGTATCCGGAAGGGGAACAGCCCCGGCTGGTGATCGGACGCGATCCCGGACAGTCCCGATCCTTCCGAGTGGTGGACCTCTCGGAAGAGGGTCTGCGGTTGTCCGACACGGCTGGTCTGGTGGAGGACGGGGAGGTCGCCGGAGAACTGCAGTTTTCCGACGGGAGGCGCGCCCAGGTAGCCGGCACCGTGGTGCGGCGTGCGGGAGAACATGTGTGCCTGCATCTCACCGGCACCGTGCCACCCAACCTGGTGGTGGAGGAGCAACTGCGCCTGCGAAAACGCGAGCGGGCCGAAACCGACTGACCCACCAGACACAATCCCCTGTGCCAACCCTTAAGGCGGGGCCGGCCTCCGCATCGAGACCTGCGGACCCCGTTGTTGCTGTGCCTGCAGGCCCGGGGCACCCCCTGCCCCGCTCCTCGTAGCGCCCGTTCCGCGCCCACTGGCACGGCTGCCCTGCCCGTGACGGCAGCATTTCCTCCCGCGGGGGCTGGTGCGGCGCGTAATGTTCCGGCGAACCCCAACCGAAAGCCGACCCCTGCCGCGGGGTTGCGCAACGCGCCGATTCTGGTCCACGATGCCTGCACTGACCAACCCCTATCCATCCGAGACCCCGATGCGCCGATTTCGACTCTCCCACCTTCTCCTGTTGCTCTCACTGTGGCTGTTGCCCGCCGCCTGCTCCGATTCCCCCACACCCCCCGCGCCGGCGGCGGGCGTCGCCCGGGATGCCGGCGCCCCACGGCAGGCGCCGGAGTTCACACTCACCACCCTGGACGGTACCCCGATGCGCCTGCGTGACCTCCGCGGCAAGGTCGTGTTCGTCAACCTGTGGGCCACCTGGTGTCCGCCGTGCCGCGAGGAGCTGCCGACCATGGTGCGCTTTTACGAACGCTTCAAGGAGCGCGGGGTGGAGATCCTGGCGATCTCCGAAGACACCGACCCCGAGGCGGTGCGCCGTATGGTAGCGACCCAGGGCATCACCTTCCCGGTGCTGTTGGATGAGAACAAGCGGGTGTTCAACCTGTATCGGGCCACCGGCGTGCCGGAAACCCACCTCCTGGACAAGGACGGCAGGGTGCGCGGCAGCCAACTCGGCCCCTTCGATTGGGACAGCCCGGCGGTGATCTCCAAGGTGGAGGAACTGCTTCAGGCCACGACCCCATGAAACCGTCCCCCCTGCGCACCACCACCTGTGCGGACTACCGCGACGAGATGCGCCTGCTGGGGCTGCGACGACGTCTAGAAGGCATGCAACCGGACGATCCCGAACGAGAACGCCTGCGCGCCGAGATCCAGGTCCTGGAGCGGGCGATGGCGATGGACTGAGGTTGCATGCCCAGGGATGCCCGGTGGGACCAAACACCACCGCAAGCGTTGTGGGGGTGAAGGCGCTGCGGGGGAAGCGTCTGCAGAAGCACATGCTGGCGTTCGACCCGTCCTACGTACCCCCCTTCCCCCAACGGACGGAACCGGTCCCCCGTCGGTCTGGGCAGGGACGTTGGAGTTCTCGCACTGCTGCCCCCCTTGCTCCCACAGGGTACCCGTGACCGACCCCACCACACCTCTCCCTTGCCTCTGCCCCGGGTGTGGCTGCGAGCTGCACGTGCTGGCTGACCTGTGCATGGAAACCACCCAGGGGGGCACCCCGCCGCTCGGGGAGGTATCCCTGTGACCGCGCCTCTCCTCCGCACGCCACAGCTCGGCAGCCCACGGCAGGTGGTGCGCACCGTGTTCGGTTGTGACCCCGAGGTGGTCTCCCCCAACGTGGTGCTGAGCCCGTTCGTCCCCCTCAAGGCGTTCCGTCGCCACGTGCAGCAGGTCGTAGCGGAGCTGACCCCGCCGTTTTTCTTCAAGGGATTCCGTGCCCTCTTCGAGGACCACCCGGTCACCGTGATCCACACCGGGATCGGGCCCAGTCGCATCGGCGACTGCCTGGGGTTCCTGTCCCACACCCCGGCCCGCCGGGTGTGTTTTGCCGGCGCGGTGGGCGCCCTGGACCCAGCGTACCGGATCGGCGATTTCTTCGTCCCCACAGCCGCAGCCGATGGCGAGGGCTACAGCCGCTACTGCCGGGAGTCGTTCCCCCAGCTTGCCGCCACCGCCCCGGTAGTATCGTGCCCAGAAGAGCCCGGCACACTTGACGCACTGCTGGCCGAGGAAGAACTGCGTCTGCACCGGGGTCGCGTGTTCACCGTGGGCAGCATCGCGTTTGAGAGCCCGGAGAACCTGCGCGCCCTGCGCGACCTCGGCTTTGACGCCCTGGAGATGGAGCTCTCGGCCTTCTACACCGCTGCGGCCCACCACGGCTTCGCGGCCATTTCCCTAACCTACGTCAGCGACCTTCCCCTGACCCGCTCCCTGTGGCAGGAAAAGACCACCGAGGAACGCGAGCTCCTGAGCCGCGCCTACCGCGCCCTGCCTCTGCTGGCCCTGCGCCACGCCACGAATCCCGGCCCTTCCCGATCCTCACCCGCTCCCGCTAGGTCCAAATAAAAAAAAAGAGGGGCCCGAAGGCCCCCGAGGGAGGAGTTGCCGTTTGCATTTTTGCCGGCGGCTTGCTGTCGGCTCTTTTCTAACGGCGGTTTGAAAGATACCCAACGCGGAAGCGAACGTCAACTACAAAACATCGTTTTTTACTTTTCCATCACTTTTCTTCCGCGAAAACTAGAACCCACGTCCAACGACATGGTCATACAACGTTTTGTCAAACCATGTTCGGGGTCAACTGGTGGCCCGGATAGACACGAGGTGTTGCCATTCTCCGCCGACCCGGCCGACCCTCTGGCGGTGTGCCTCGGACCCGTGGTGGATGGTGCAGTGAGAAAGAGCCCCGTGGGACCGACCGCCCTGGAGGTGGATGTCCAGGCCACCGTCGATGAGAGCAAGCAGGAGCACGCCGAGCCGTTGCGGCGGTTCACAGGCCTGTCTCCCAACGTGTGTTTCACCTTCACCCGGCGGGCCGGGGGGCTGGCGATCCGAGGGGAGGTGGCCGAGCCATGGGGTGCCTCGGACTCGGGTATTGGCGACCTGGCTGGGTACCCACCCCAAGGGGTTGGAGCCGGGCGGCAAGAAGGGGGTGTGGATCGGGGCCGGCAACACGGGGAACAGAAGGAACGACGCCACGGGTTCCCTCGGCCGAGCGGCTACCACCGACGGCTCAAGCTCCAGGAGATTTCTCGCGGTTTGCACCCCATCATCGCGCCGGCCCGCACCAAGGCGAGCGTCGCATGCCGAACATCGGGCAGCGCTGGGAGCTGGGTTTGCAGGTGGCTGGGTCTCGAAACAGCAGGTGTCTCGCGCCACCCACACAACGCTTTCTCAGCCTCCGCCCCTGGCGGCGGCGGTGCCGCACACCGGGCACCCCTGGATGCTCAGGGGGCGTTCCAAGCCGCTACGCTCCAGCAGGTCGGCATCGGCGAAGATCTCCGCCGTAGGACCGTCGGCCACCACCGTGCCGCGGTGGAACACCACGGTACGGGTGCACACTTCCATCACCATGTCCAGGTCATGGGTGGCGATGATCTTGGTGTGCTGGAAGCTCCTCAGCAATGCGATCAACCGCCGCCGGGCCCGGGGGTCCAGGCTCGAGCTGGGCTCGTCCATTACCAGGATGTCGGGGCGCATGGCCAACACCGTGGCGATCGCCACGCCGCGCTTTTCACCGCCGGATAGCCGGTGCGGCGGGCGGTCTTCCAGACCTTCGGCGCCCACCCGCTGGAGAGCCTCGCGCACCCGGGCATCCACCTCGGCGGGCGGCAGCCCGAGATTCAGCGGTCCGAAAGCCACGTCTTCTCCCACCGTGGGCATGAACAACTGGTCGTCCGTGTCCTGGAACACCATGCCCACCGTGCGGCGGATGTCGGCCAGGGTGTGCTTGGTAAGCGGCACATCGCCGATGCGCACCGTGCCCTGCTGGGGCGTCAGGCAACCGTTGAGGTGCAACAACAGCGTGGACTTGCCAGCCCCGTTGGCGCCCACCACAGCCACCGATTCGCCGTGCGTAATGCGAAACGACACGCCCTGCAGGGCCTGATGACCATCGGGGTACTGAAAGGTGAGGTCGTGCACTTCGACGATGTGGTGGCTCATGGATGGACCCGAGATGGATAAAGGGTGAAAGGGCAGGGCAATCGCGTATAAACTTTTGGTGAGGAAGCGGGGGCTTTTTGTAGGTGG
>JARGFW010000238.1 GCA_029211085.1 Deferrisomatales bacterium
TCGAGAAGATGGGCGCCAAGGTGAGCCTGCGCAACGGCTACGTGGAGGCCACCGCCCCGCAGCCGCCGGGCGGATGGTGAATTGAGGAGGCGCGGATGACCATTCGCACCCGCTGGCCCAGGGCCTTTCTGAGTCGGGCTGAGAAGACGAGTATCGAAGAGGCGATCGCCGCCGCGGAGCTCGAGACCTCCGGGGAGATCCGGGTCATGGTCTCTCGCGCCGTGAAGGGTGACCCCCTCGACGCCGCCAAGGAGCGCTTCTCGCGGCTGAAGATGCAGGACACCCGGGAGAGGAACGGGGTGCTCATCCTGGTCGCCGTGGCGAGCCGGCGTTTTGCAATCCTGGGGGATGAGGGGATTCACCGGTTCGTGGGCCAGGAGGGCTGGGAGCACATCCGCGACGGGATGGCCGAGCGGTTCCGCTCCGACGACTTCGGGGGCGGGCTCACCTACGCCGTGGCGGAGGTGGCGAAGGTGCTGAAAGAGCACTTCCCCTGGCAGTCGGACGACGTCAACGAACTTCCCAACCGGATCGTGGAAGAGTAGCCGCCCGCCACCCGCCTTCTACCAGGTTCCTTGGCCCCGGCAACCTCCATCTCGGCCCTTCCATTCAGGCCGCTTTGTTTTGTTCTCCCAGGAACGCCCGAATGCTCTGCAGTTGCTCCGACTTGCGGTCCCTCACCCGCAGGGACAGCAGAGCGCCCGCCGCGAGCAGTCCCCCGGCCGCCAGGAACGACGCGCGGTACGAACCCGTGGAGATCACCAACGCCTGGGAGGCTCGGCTCATCATGAACCCGCCGACGCCCCAGGCCGTGAACACCAGGCCGTAGTTCACCCCGAAATTTTTGATGCCGCCCAGATCCTTGGTCAGGGCGGGGAACAGGGCCAGGTTGGCCCCGTAGTTGAAACCGATCAGGCTCGACACCAGGACCAGCAGCAGGGCACTGGCGTTTTCCGCGCCAGTCACCGGGATGGCCACAAACATAAGCAGCGCCTGGAGGGCGAACACACCCGTCAGTGTCTGGGTGGGCCCGATTCGGTCTGCGGCGAACCCGGCGACCAGGCGCCCCCCGGCGTTGCCCACGGCCAACACGGCCACCGCCACGAAGGCGGCGGAGCCCAGGCTACGTGTCGCCATCCCCGCCACGCTGCCGATCACCATGAGCCCGGCCCCTGCGCCCAGGAAGTACAACACCCACAAGAGCCAGAACGACGGCTGCCGGAGCAGTTGGGAAGGCGCGAGATTGGGCTCGACAAACAACTCGCGGATGCGCTGGTTGATTCCCCCCTTGCGCCGGCTGTCCCGCACCTCTCCCGGGTGGTAGCCCGCGGGGGGATTGACCAGCAACAGGGATAGCAGGGTCACCACCGCGAAGAAGCCCACCCCCAAGACCAGCATGGTACCGCCGAGCCCCCACCCGTTCATGAGATACCGGGCCAGGGGTGCGATGTACACCGAGGCCAGGCCGAACCCGCTCACCACGATTCCAGCGACCTTGCCCGTTTGATGGGGCGGGTACCACTTCATCGCAGGGGGCGTGGCCGCGGCATACCCGAAAGCGATGCCGGCTCCGACCAACACCCCGAACCCCAACGCCCAGACGGCGTAGGCGGTACTCTGGGAAATCCAGACAAAGCCGGTTCCCACCAGGATGCCGCCGAGGATCGCCGTTACCCGGGGGCCCAACAGGTCCTGGCACCTCCCCGCCAGGATCATGCTGAACGCGAACACCAGGCAACAGATCGCATAGGGATCGTTCAGGGAGGCCGGGTCCCACTGAAAGGCACCCTCTCCGCCCACCGCGATCGACCGCCCGATCTCCGCCTTGAAGATGCTCCACGCATACAACACCCCCAGGGCCAGGTTGACCCCGGTACCGGCCGCTGTCACCACCGCCCCGCTCCTACGCACAGACATGCCTAGTCCTTCTTGCCAAGGGTGAGTTTTCGCGCCGGACGTGCCCGGGACCATGGTCATCCGCGGTTGGCAGCTGAGGTACCACCCCCTTATCGGCAAGAGGCCCGTGCATGTGAAAGTTTTCCGAATATGGGGGAGCGATGGTAGCGTTCTGTCAGCGGGGGGGAGACCGCTCCCCGGGGGCCGAGGTAGGCAGCCGGAGGGCCCTCCCTGCAGGGGGCAGGATCGGCCGCGCCGGCGGGAATCTGGCCGCCGGGATGGAGGTTTTCTCGGACCGGAAGCGCACGGGAGTTTCCTAGCGTGGAGCAAGCGTGCTAGCCTGTTTAGCTACGTAACAGACCACGGGAAACAGCGATGGACAACCTGCGCTTCTATATCCAGACCTTCGGCTGCCAGATGAACGACCACGACTCCGCGGTGCTTGCCCGCCTGCTGGAGGAGCAGGGGCATCTGGAGGTGGAGACCGCCGAGGGGGCTGACGTGATCCTTCTCAATACCTGTGCCATCCGCGAAAGGGCAGAGCAGAAGGTGTACTCCCAGCTGGGCCGCTACCGTTTTCTCAAGGAGAAGCGGCCGGAGATCGTGCTGGGAGTCGGGGGCTGCGTGGCCCAGGGCGAGGGCCGCAAGGTGCTGCGCCGGGCGCCCTACGTGGACCTGGTGTTCGGCACCCGCACCCTGCACCGGGTGCCCGAGTTGGTGGAGGCGGTGCGCAGTGGCCGCCGCCAGGTGGTGGCGACGGCGCTGGACGACGATCCGGTGGCCCTGGCCACCTTGTACGCCCACGCCGCCGGTCGCGGACCGCGGGCCTACGTGACGGTGATGCAGGGCTGTGACAACTACTGCGCCTACTGCGTGGTGCCGTACGTTCGGGGCCGCGAGCTGTCGCGTCCCGCCGACGAACTGGTGGAGGAGGTGCGGCGTCTGGCGGCGGAAGGGGTCGTGGAGGTCACCCTGCTGGGCCAGAACGTCAACTCCTACGGGCAGAAGCCCCCGGGGGAGGTGGACTTCCCCAGCCTGCTGCGGCACGTGGCGGCGGTGGACGGCATCCGCCGGGTGCGCTTCACGACCAGCCACCCCAAGGATCTGTCCGACGATCTGATCCGCGCCTTCGCCGAGGTGCCCGGGGTGATGCCCCACATCCATCTGCCGGTCCAGTCGGGCGCCGACCGCGTGCTCACGGCGATGAACCGGCGCTACACCGTGGCCCACTACCTAGGTCTGGTGGAGCGGCTGCGCCGCCTGCGGCCCGACATCGCGCTGACCTCCGACCTGATCGTCGGCTTCCCCGGGGAGACCGACGCCGAGTTCGAGGCGACCCTGGCGCTGATGGAACAGGTGGTCTTCGACGGACTGTTCAGCTTCAAGTACTCCCTGCGGCCCGGTACCCGGGCGGCGGAACTTACCGACCCGGTGCCCGAGGCGGTGAAGGAGGAGCGCCTGGCGCGCCTGCAGCGGTTGCAGGGGGAGCACAGCTTGCGGCGCAACCGGGCCATGGAGGGGCAGGTGTTCTCGGTGCTGGTGGAGGGGGGAAGCAAGGTCGGCGACGGCCAGGTCATGGGTCGCACGCCCCAGAACAAGATCGTCAACTTCGCCGGTGAGGTGGCCTGGCGTGCCCGGGAAGTGCCGGTGCGGGTCACCGCCGCGGCGGTCAACTCCAGTCGCGGCGAGGCGGTGGGGCCGGCCGGGTGACCCTGGCGGCGCGGCGTGTGGCTCCGACCTGGGAGGTGGCACATGTACGTGCAGATGAAGATCCTGGGGATCGCGATCGATCCCCACACCAAGGGGCCGGTGGTCCTGCTGCGGGACGTGGCGGAGCGCTACACCCTGCCGATCTGGGTGGGGTTGCTGGAGGCGGCGTCGATCTCCCACGCCCTGGAGGGCACCCGGCCCCCTCGGCCGTTGACCCATGATCTAACCCGGGCACTGCTCGGGGAGTTGGGGGGGGAGATCCCCCGGGTGGAGGTGGACGCGCTGGTGGACAACGTGTTCCACGCCAAGCTGCATCTGCAGCTCCCCGAGGGCGAGCGGCGCCTGGTGGATTGCCGGCCCTCCGACGCCCTGGCCCTGGCGCTGCGCTGCGGGGCGGAGATCTTCGCGGCGGAAGACGTGTTGCAGAGTGCGGCCAAGGTGGTGGTGCGGGAGGCCGGCGCCCAGCCCGACGACGACTCCTGGAAGGAGTTTTTGGAAGACCTCGATCCCGGGGCCTTCGGCAAGTACAAAATGTGAGGACGGTCATGGACAGCGCGCAGTGGAGACCGCGATTTCGCTTCGGGCAGGCGTTCACGGCACCCGCCCCCATGGACGACGGGGAAGGGGAGGCGCCCCGTCGCCTGGCCCGGATCCTCGAGGACCTGCCCGCCGAGGTGGTGGAATGCTTCTCCGGTTGCGGCTCGCCGATCCCCGAGGCGATCGGTGGGCGCCGCCTGCTGGATCTGGGCTGCGGAACCGGTCGCGACGCGTTCCTCTGCGCCAATCTGGCCGGCCCCGGGGGCTTCGTGATGGGGCTCGATCGGGAGCCCGAGCTGCTGGCCGTGGCGCGCCGCAACGTCGAAGAGGCGATGGCCCGCTTTGGCCACCCCGAACCCAACGTGGCGTTCCGCCAGGGGCTGATCGAGGACCTGGCCGCTGCCGAACTGGAGGATGAGGGGTTCGACGTGGTGATCTCCAACCGGGCCCTGAACCTGGTGCCTCGCAAGCTGGCCGTGTTGCAGGAGGTGCATCGGGTGCTCAAACCCGGCGGCGAGTTCTACTTCGCCGACGTCTATACCGACCGGCGCCTGCCCGAGGAGATTGGCAGCGATCCCGAAGTGCTGCGCGAGCAACTGGGCGGTGCCCTGTACGTGGGGGACTTGGTACGCATGGCCCGCCGGGCAGGGTTCGCCGACCCCCGCATCGTCAGCCGCAATCCTCTCACCCTGGCCGACCCGGATCTGCACGCTCGTCTCGGCGGGATATCGTTCTGGGCCGTCACGTTCCGGCTGTTCAAGATCCCAGGATTGGAAGATGGGGATGAGGACTATGGACAGGCCGCCCGCTACCTCGGCACCATCCCGGGGTGCGCCCATCATTTCTGCCTCGACGCCGAGAACTGCTTCGAGACGGGCCGGGCGGTGCGCATCGGCGGCAACTCCGACCAGATCTTGCGAATCTCCCGGTTCGCCCCCCACTTCGAGATCCTCGGCGACCGCAGCCGCCACTTCGGTCCGTTCGCCCGCACGGTGTCCTGAACCGGGGCGGCCTGGCTACCCCGTCCGGGGGGTCCCGTGGTGGCGGGGCGGCCCAGACCGGATGGGAGGGGTGGCCAGGACGTGCGATGGGGCCTTCGGCTAGGGCGGCAGTGTCGGGTGTGGGAAGAGAGGTTCGGGGGTTTCGAACGGTGCTGCTCAGGCCCCGATCATCTGGCTGTATTCGTCGATCCGGGGTTGGGCGCGTTCGCGTTCTTCCTGCAGCACCGTGGGATCGGTGCCGAGGCGCTCCAGCATCTGGCCCGCCATGTCCGACTGGGCGCCGGCGTCCGGGTCGGAGAGGACGGCGGCGGTTAGCGCCACGAGGCGGATCGTGGCCAGCACCGGGTCGGGAAAGTCGAGAACCTCCGCGGCCAGGGGCTCGTGGTGGAACTGGATGGCCTGGGAGAGTCCGTCAAACAGCCGCCAGCGCTCGGCGGCCAGGGCCCCGATATCGCAGTGGGTGAACCCCAACAGTTGCTGTTCCCGTACGGCCTGGACGGCCCCCCCGATGGTTCCCACCAGGGTCCCGTAGACTGGCCCGTTGATGTTCACCAGCACCAGCGTCCCCAGTTCGTGGAGTAGGGCGCACACGAAGGGTTCCTGAAAACGGCTCCTGCCGAGGCGATTCCCCAGGGTTTCCGCCAGCACCGCGCAACCGAGGGAGTGTCGCCAGAGGCCGCGGTTGAAGTCGTCGGCTTTCTTGGCGGAAACCGACGCGGCCAGGGCCAGGTTGCGCACCTCGCGCAGCCCCAGCCGCACCAGGGCGGACTGGAGATTCTTCGCCGCCTGGCCCCCGTACAGGGGGGAAGCGGCGATCTGCAACACCCGGGAGGTGAGGGCGGCGTCGGCGCTGATCAGCTGTTCGATGTCCTGGAAGGAGGCGTTCGGGTCAGCGGTGAGAGACAACAGTCGTTGCGCCACCGCCGGAAGGGTTTCAAGACCCTCCATCAACTCCACGGCCTTCTCGATCTTGCTGAACTCACCGGGGGTGTTGGTGGCCTGGATGATCTCCATGAGTGCGCTTCCTCCTACCCGACCGCAGTCAGGAAGCGGTCCACCACCCGAGCTGCCAGCCCGCCCAGTGCGGATGAATCCAGGGGTTTGAGAATGTAGTAGGAGGCCCCGGCCTCCTTGGCCGCCATCACCCGCTCCCGCGCCGAGACCGCGCTGGCGACGACAAAGGTCGGATTCGCACCCTTGCGTTTCAGCGTGGCGATGGCCTGCAGACCGGTGAGTTTGGGCAGTACCAGGTCGAGGGCGACCACGTCGGGCTTGTGTTCGAGGACGGCCTCCACCAGGGCGATGCCGTCCTGGCAGGTCGCCAGTACCTGGATACCCTGGTCGCCAAACGCTGCCGTCATCTCGCGGCTGGTGGCCAGGGAGGTGTCGCCGATGACCATGGTGCCCCGCGTGGCCATGTGTGGTCGCTCTCTCTCGCGGTTCCGTGGGGTGTGTTTCCGATGCCCCCATCCTATCGGCCGTGGCCGGCCGAGCATGAGAACTTTTCGTGCCGGGTCGAAAAAAACTGCGGGGTGGGGTGGGAGGGGTGCGCCTCCCGTTGTGCCCGGACTACACGTTGAAGCGGATGTTGAGGATGTCGCCGTCCTGGACCCGGTACTCCTTGCCTTCCAGGCGCAACAGACCCTTGTCGCGACACGCGGCCTGACTGCCCGCCGCGACGAAGTCGTCGTAGTGCACCACCTCGGCCCGGATGAAGCCGCGCTCCAAATCGCTGTGGATCACCCCCGCAGCCTGGGGGGCGGTGGCGCCGGCGGGCACGGTCCAGGCCCGGCACTCGTCCTCCCCCATGGTGAAGTAGCTGATCAGCCCCAGCAGGCGGTAGGAACTGCGCAGGATGCGGTCGGTGGCAGAGCTGTCGATCCCCAGATCCGCCAGGAACGCGGCGGCGTCCTCGCTGGAGAGCTCTGAGATCTCCTGCTCGATGGTGGCGCTGAGCGAGAGCGTCGTCACCGAGGGGCTGCCCCAGCGCGCTTCGATCGCCGTCACGATCCCCCCGGCTCGATCCAGGTCGTCTTCGCCCACGTTCACGGCGATCACCAGGGGCTTGCGGGTCAGGAACTGGAAGCCGCGGATGGTGCGCGCCTCGTCGCCGTCGAGCTCCAGCAGGCGCAGGGGTTGCTCGTCCTCCAGGTGCGCCTGGCAACGCCGCAGTACCGCTTGCTCGAGTTCCAAGGCCCGTTCGCCCTTGCCCTTGAGCTGCTTGGACAGCCGCTGCAGGCGGGCTTCCACGATGATCAGGTCCGAGAGCAGGAACTCTCCCTGCAGGATCTCCAGATCCCGGAGGGGGTCGATGGAGCCTTCGGGGTGGGGCACCTGCTCGTTTTCGAAGGCCCGCACCACCACCAGCAGGGTGTCGGTGTTCTTCAGGGAGGTGAGCATCTCGCCGGCCAGTCCCTCCTTGCCGGAGCCCTTCTCCACCCCCGCCACGTCCACGTACTGGATGGTGGCGTAGGTGGTCTTCTTGGGGTGCCAGATCTCCGCCAGACGGTCTACCCGGAGATCCGGCACGCGGCTCAGGCCGAGGTTCACCTTCTTCTTGCCGCCGCCGAAACCGGTCTCGGCGTGGGAGCGGGTGAGCAGGTTGAACAGGGTGGTCTTGCCCGACAGGGGCAGGCCGACGATGCCGATCTCCATGGGTTGTCTCCGCTGCGGGCGCCCCTGTGATGCGGGGGATTCCGATGGTGTATCTGGGGACGAAAAGGCGGCAAAACCTACTCCCTATCCAGCCTGGACGCAAGCAGCCGGGGCACCCGTGTCGGGAGCAAATAGACTGTCCGGGGTTGTAGCACATGATCTGTCCGGTTCAT
>JARGFW010000239.1 GCA_029211085.1 Deferrisomatales bacterium
CACCCGCAAGGACGGCTCCAAGGCGGTGCGTGCCGACATGGACAAGATGTACCAGCTGTTCCCGCGCCTCACCGAGATTCCCAACCGCATGGCGGGCTACTGTTCTGGCGGTGAGCAGCAGATGATCGCCATCGCCCGGGCGCTGTTGGCCGCCCCCAAGATGCTGATGCTCGATGAGCCTTCCCTGGGGCTGGCGCCCTTGCTGGTGAAGGAGATCTTCGAGAACATCCGGCTGATCAACCAGGAGTTCGGGACCACCATCCTGGTGGTGGAACAGAACGCGAAGATCGCCCTGGGCATGTCCACCTACTCCTACATCATGGAGTCGGGGAAGATCGTGCTGGAGGGGCCGTCGAAGGAACTGCGGAACAACCCCGACGTCAAGGAGTTCTACATGGGCGTCACCCAGGGTGGGGGCCGCAAGTCCTTCAAGGATGTCAAATCGTACAAACGTCGCAAGCGCTGGATGTAGCCGCTCTCGGGGGCTCGATGGTTCAATCCCGGCCTTCGGAACTCTTGCCGGGAGCGGTTTCCGCACCCGGTCGCCGTCGCATCCAGGCCCCGCGCCACGCAGCGTCGGGGCCGTCGTTTTGAATGCCAGATTGCCTTACGGAGGGAACAGCCGATGAGTCGCACCCAGGGGTTCTGGAACGAAGCGGCGGAACGCCGCAGTTGGGCAGAGCAGCAGGAGGTGTTCGGGCGCGAACTGCGAGACGTGGTGGCCCACGCCCATGCCCATGCCCCCGCGGTGCGGGCCATGTTCGACAAACTGGGACTCGAGCCGGGTGATATCCGTGGGCTGGGAGACCTGCCGAAACTGCCGGTGACCGCCAAAGCTGCCCTGGTGGAGTTGCAGCGCCGCGCGCCGCCGTTCGGCGGGTTGCTGGCGGTGCCGCCGACGGAGATCGCCCACATCTTTCAGTCGCCGGGGCCGATCTACGACCCGGTCGCCAAGGGAGAGGGGTGGGGGTACGAGGAAGGGCTCTACGCCGCTGGGTTCCGGCCCGGAGATGTGTGCATCAACACCTTCAGCTACCACATGACCCCGGCCGGGATGATGTTCCATGACGACCTCACCAGCGTGGGTTGCGCGGTGGTGCCCACCGGAGTCGGCGAGCGCGAGACCCAGGTGCAGATCATGCGGACCCTGGGGGCGAAGGGATATCTGGGCATGGCCTCGTTCCTGGTGCAGATCGGCGAGAAGGCTCGGGAACTGGGGGTGGACCCGCGCAAGGACCTTTCCCTGGAGGTGGCCTGGAGCATCGCCGAGCCCATGCCCCCGAGCCTGCGCAGCCAGGTGGAGGAAATGTTCGGCTGCGTCTGCCGCCAGGGCTACGGCACCGCCGACGTGGGGTGCATCGGCTATGAGTGTTACCACCTGGGGGGCTGGCACCTGACCCACCGGGCGATCGTGGAGATCGTCGATCCCACCACCGGCACTCCCCTGCCCGACGGCGAGACCGGGGAGGTAGTGGTCACCCTGTTCAATCGGGCCTATCCCCTGCTGCGCCTCGGGACCGGGGATCTCTCGGCCCTGGACCCCGGGAGCTGCGCCTGCGGCCGGCACTCCCCGAAGCTGCGGGGCTGGCTGGGCCGGGCGGATCAGCTGGTGAAGGTCAAGGGGATGTTCCTCCATCCTGGCCAAGTGCAGGGCGTTCTCAGGGAGTTCCCCGAGGTGAAGCGTTACCGGGCAGTGGCAACCCGAGACGGCAACCGCGATCAGGTCACCCTGTATATCGACACCGGGGCAACGCCGGAACCGGCCCTGGTGGAGCGCCTGCAGCAGCGCCTCCGGGACGTGCTGCGCATCGGAGTGGCAGTGGCCGCGGGGGATGACAGCCGTTTTCCGGCCGACGGTCTGGTGCTCGCCGACGAGCGCGTCTGGGACTGAACCTGGTTCTTGCGGCGAGGGACCGGGTGAGGAACCACCCGTGCCGCCATCGCCGCCCCGTTCGTTGGCCTCTCTCGCGCCGACCGTCGGGGCCGTTCCCGTTGACTTGCTGTTCCTCGCCTACCCGGTTCCGGCGGGTCGGCGCTGTCCCTTGCGACCTGCCCCCGATGGCGCATTTCCAGCCGGGCGGCCGGATCGCTCCGTTCACGGGATCCGTCACAGCCGGGAGAAGCCGTCGCCCAGTCCCTGCACGGGCCCTCCCGGATCAGGCGCCGATCAGCGGGTGTCCGAACCCGAGCACTTCGCGTAGACACGCGACGATCTCTCCGTGGGTCAACCCTGCCTCGGCTGCCGCGATCACCTGGGCGAACACATTGTCTCCCGGGCGCTCGGCAGAGCGGGCCAAGGCGGCCAGAGCCTTCTCTACCTCCTCGCGGCTGCGGGTCTCTTTATGGGCTCGGAACGCACGGACATGCCGCTCCATGGCGGTGAGATCCGGCCGGTAGGGCGCTGGCGGGACCGCGTTGTCGCCTTCGTCCGCGTAACAGTTCACCCCGACGATCTTTCGCTCGCCACGGTCCACGGCGTCTTGGTGGGCGAGGGCCGACTCCCCGATCATTTTTTGGACCAGGCCGGACTCAGCCGCCTGGTACATGCCTCCTGCCTGGTCCACCTTTTCCAACACGGCGAGAATCTCCTCTTCCATCCGGTCGGTCAGCGACTCCACATAGTAGCTTCCGCCCAGCGGGTCGATGACATCGCACAGACCGGCCTCGTCGCGCAGGATGTTCTGGGTGGCCACCGCGATCTGGGCGGCCTCTTCGGTGGGGCAGCTGATGGCCTCGTCGTAGGCGTCCGTGTGCAGCGATTGGAGCCCGCTGAGGATACCGGCCATGGCCTGTGCTGCCACCCGGGCGATGTTGTTCATCGGGCGGCAGCTCGTGAGGTCGACCCCGGAGGTCTGACCGTGAAACTTGAGGCGGCTGGATCTGGGGTCCTTGGCGCCCAGGCGTTCCCGGGTCAGCCGGGCCCAGATGCGCCGGGCCGCCCGGAACTTGGCGATTTCCTCGAAAAAACTGATGGATATGTCGAAAAAGAAGGTGCACCGGGGCAGCACCGTGTCGGGGTCCAGCCCCGCGTTCGTGCAGTCCTCCACATGCTGAAGTGCCGAGGCGAACGTAAAGGCGACCGTCTCCGCCGGAGTGGCACCGGCCTGCTGCATATGCTGCCCGACCACCGAGAGCGGGTTCCAGTTGGGTACATGGTCACGGCAGAAGACGATGTGATCTACCAGGACCCGCCGGGACCCGGCCAGCGAGAGCCGGAAGAACATGTGGTTGGCGATGAAGTGTGACAGGTAGTCGCTTTGGTTCGATGTGCCGGTGATGTGTTCCCATCCGACCCCGCGGCGCTTGGCCACCCCCAGGAGGAAGGCGAGCAGGGTGAACGGCGAGGGGTCATTCATCGCCGTCGAGATGGTTTCGATGGGTACGTCGCGCAGGCACGTGTCCATGTGGTCCAATGTATTGACTACCGTACCGCAGGTGCCGAGTAACGGCAGGGGCGCCGCATCGCAGTCGACCCCGCGAAACGCCGAGTTGCAGGGCAGCAGGCTGATCGCGTCGGCCCCGGACGCCAGGAGCTTTCGCACCCGCCCGTTGTAGTCTTCCGGCGTGCCCAGCCCGATCAACTGGCGCTGACTCCACCGGCGTCCCCGGTACATGGTCGGGTAGATCCCCCGAGTGAAAGGGGCCTGCCCCGGGAAGCCGAGATCCTCCAGGTACGTCGAGCCGTCCCAGTCCTGCGGGGTATACAGCGGTTTGACCTCGATGCCGGAACGGTTGCGGATCAACGGCTCCTCACCCATTTGCCTGTGGTACGCGGCCTGCCACGCCGCGTTAGCGTCTGCGCCGTTGCGCCTGTCTTCCCGTCGCTCCCAAGACATGCGGTTCTCCCTTCAGGAAGGATTCTTGCGCTCCTGTGCAGCCCGCCCTAGTCGCAGTGCACAGTCCACTATCTCCTGCCGGCAGGAGCCGGGTCCAAACACCGCCCGGACCCCCGCCGAGGTGAGCCCCGGCCGTTCCTGCTCAGGAATGATGCCGCCCGCGAAAACCTGCACCGCGCCCATGCCAGCTTCCTGGAGCGCCTGCATCAGCTCCGGCAACAAGAGGTGGTCGGTGGCCAAGGAGCTGACGCCGATCACGTCCACATCCTCCTGCATGGCGATCCGAACGACGGCATCAAGCGTCTGCCACGGCGGGGTGTAGATGACCTCCATGCCCGCATCCCGTAACTGGCTGGCTACGATCCGGCTCCCCCGGTCGTGCCCGTCGAACCCGATCTTGGTGATCAACACCCGAATGGTTCCTGTGGGGGCTGCGCCTGCAGACTTCTCCATGCACCGTGTCTGCGCGATCATGTACGCCTCCTCTTTGGTTCCGAGGGCCTTCCCCGGTGAGACAACGTCCCCTCGATTCGTGTGTCTTGGCGCGGGCGGGTGAAAGGCACCCGCCAGAGGCCGGTGCTGTGGTATATTGAATGACGAGAAAGTAAAATACACTAACTGGGCAGAAACTAGCATTGCCTTTTCGTGTAGTCAAGAGGCCGGGACCTGCTTCCTCCCTGGGGTCTGCGGCAAGGTTACCGAGCGGAAGGGTGGTGATTGTCCTTTCTGCTATGCTTGCGGGGGAAAACCACGGCGCGGTCGGTGACCCGGAGAAGGACAAGAGGAAGGAACGAGCGACAATGGGCGAGATCATCGATTTCAAGAGCCTGGACAAGAGCGTACGCAAACAGGCGGTCATCGACACCGCGGTGGAGGTGTTCCACCGCAAGGGCTACCGGGCCGCGACACTGGACGATGTGGCCGCCGAGCTCGGGGTCACCCGCGCCGCGCTCTACCATTACGTGTCCTCCAAAGAGAACCTGCTTTCCACCATCTACCTCCAGGCGCTGGAGAGTTTCTTCGCCACGGTTTATGAGATCGGCGAGTCCGATCTCTCTCCTCCCGAGAAGCTCCGGGCGTTCGTCCGCCACAACATCAAGCACGTCATCATCGAGAATCTCTCCATGTTTGGCGTGTTCTTCAGCGAGGAGGCGCAGCTGCCCGATGAAGCCGCCGGGAGGATTCGGGAGGAGAAGAGAAAGTACACGGACGTGGTGGAGAAGATCTTGCGCGAGGGGATGGAGGGAGGGTACTTCCGCAGGGACGATCCGCGCCTGCGCACCTACGCCATTCTTGGCATGTGCAACTGGACGTACAAGTGGTACCGGCCCGGCAAGACACCCCAGACTCCGGATGAGATCGCCGACCAGTTCATTGCCATGATGGAAGAGGGGCTTTGCGCCCCTGGAAAGCAGGATGCACAGGCCGGCGGGAGTGCACCGGAACGGGGGGCGAGGGCAGCGGGCCGGAAGTTGCGGGAGCAGGCGGAGGCCTTGGTGCGACTGGCGGATGAGTTGGAGACGGGCCGGTAGTGAACGGAGGCGGTCGCGACGATTCCCAGAGTTCTCGATGCCATGCCCCGACCCCGCGACCCTATAGCGCGTCTCCAGGAAACCATCACAGAGCCACCGGCGTTCCGCCTGTCACCTACCCCCGAGGCCTCCTTGACAAAGAATCCCGCGGTGATACCCAGTTCTGCACCTGTTTTCTGCAGAGCTTGCACCAGCACGGACCCCAACCGGAACCATCGGAAACCCAACTCTCCACCACATTCACTCTTTCACAGAAATGGAGGCAGTCATGGGGATGATCAGTGAGTTCAAGACCTTCGCGATGCGCGGCAACGTCATGGACATGGCCGTGGGGATCATCATCGGCGGCGCGTTCGGCAAGATCATATCGTCGCTGGTGGGCGATGTGATCATGCCGCCGATCGGTAAATTGATGGGAAACGTGGACTTCTCGAACTTGTTCATCAACCTAGGGGATGGCAGCTTCGATTCCCTCGCGTCGGCCAAAGCAGCCGGGGCCGCCACGGTCAACTACGGAGTTTTCATCAACACGGTTCTCGACTTCGTCATCGTGGCTTTTGCGATCTTCATGCTGATCAAGGCAATGAACTCGGCGAAGAAGAAGGAGGAGGCGAAACCGGTGGCACCGCCGGAGCCCCCAGCCCAGGAGTTGCTGCTGTCGGAGATCCGCGACCTGCTGAAGTCCAAGGCTTGAGCCCGTGGCAGGCCCCGCCGGTGGGGCGACGGGGCCTAGAGCCTTCGGCAGGTTTTCGATCGGTGGAGAGGTCGCCCAGGCTGCACCAGGCCCGGGGAATACGCGGTCCGGGGGGGATTTCAGCTCGCGACGACCCCCCAGGAAGTAGCCCCCCACGCCCTTTGTGACGGTAGTCGGGTTCCCCCGGCGAGAGCAGCTGCCGGAGGGATCGTTGGTGGGCAGGGCGCTGGAAGGATCTGCCCGTGACAAACGACGGACGTTTCTCGATTGACAGATTGGCGCGCTGCTGTTTGACGTCGAGCTGCCGCGCGCCCTGTCGCGGTAGCGGTGCCCTTCGTTGGGGCGTCTCCGGGCACCTGTACTCTCGTGAAGGCAGGACCCGGATCAGATCCGTCGTTGTATGGCCCTGAACTCGACGTTCCCAACGATTCGGGGCACCCCCTCTCAGCGACAATACTCTCCGTTGGACGTCCTCCCTGAGAAGTGACTGGTTGTGGCATAACACGCAATTGTTGCTCTTTTCCTCTGATTCTGTCCGCCGATCTCACGGCCCTCGTGGGTGGCTTCGCGTACCCTCGACGGAGATGATTTTACACGGGTTTCCAACGGGGCCAGGGGGTTGGTTGACCAGGGGTGGTGCGCCGCCAGGGTCGCGGGACCGCAGTCGGGGCACATTCCGTGCAAGCGTTCGTTCGGGGGTGAATCGCGGCAACCCTCATGTCGCGTCGACCGGGCCCCGCTGGTTAGGGAAGAACCCTTGGGGTCAGGGACAACGGCGTTACGGGCCGAAGAGAGGCAGGCCGGTAGGCAGGAGAAGAGGTGGATGGACGCGATGGGAGGCGGTTGGAGGAACTGGTTGGCGTGGGCGGTGTTGTTGGCGTCGCTGGCCTTATGGCGCGATGGCGCGATGGCACTGGAGATCCTGTCCCCCCGCGGCGGGGTCGCGGTGACCGGGGACGTGGTGATTTTGATCGGCTTCGGGGCAAACAGCTCCCGGGTGGAGTGGGAGACGGTGGGCGAAACCGGCCGCCGGCAGGGTGCCGCCAAGGCGCTGTCCAGCGGCGGGTTCGGCGGAGCCGTCTCCCTGTTTCCCGGGCGTAACCGTTTGCGGGTGGGGCCTCGGGAGGTGGAGGTATTCTCGGTCCAGGAGGGGGCGGGGGCTGCGGATGGATTTCGCCCTCTGCGGGTGCACTCCGACGATATCTCCAACTGCAGAGATTGCCACCAGTCGGATCTGGCGGTCCGTGGCGGGGGCTACCCCGGGGTGTGTTTGAACTGCCACGTGGTGGAAGCGCAGAACCCGGAGTTCGTGGGCGTGGCCGCAGACGACCGCCACTTCGCATCGGCGGGTGCCAAGTGCGGCAAGTGCCACGATCCCCACGGCAGCGCGGATCCCAAACTGCTGCTGGGCAGTTCCCAGGAACTGTGCGGCGCCTGTCACGGCCGGCGAGAGGATGGTGCCGAGGCTCACCCTGCCTACGAGGAACAGGGCTGCATGGCGTGCCACGCCCCGCACTTCTCGGGCTACGCCAATCAACTCTCGGGGACCTTGCCCGGGGTGTGCCAGGAGTGCCACGAACAGGGCACTGGGGCCAGCGCCCACGAGCCGGTCACCGACGCTGTGTCATGCAGCAACTGCCACGACGTGCACGGCGCCAACGGCACCATGACCCCGGTTAGCGTTCCGGGCCTGTGCATCCGTTGCCACGCCGGCGTGCTGGACGGGGGACATGGGGCGGAGTTGGAGGACTGCCTGGGGTGCCATGATCCCCACGGGGATGGGGGCAGAGTGCTGGCGACGGTCTCCGAGACCTGCTCCGAGTGCCACGACGGTGTGGCTGACG
>JARGFW010000240.1 GCA_029211085.1 Deferrisomatales bacterium
AAACACTCGGTGTTTCCCTTGGGGGAGGCGGCTCTGCCGTCTCCCCCTTTCGTTGGTGCGCCCGTGGAAGCATCCCTGGGGGGCGCCAATTTCGGCGCTGCTTCTGGCGTCATCCGTCAAGCCAAGTGAGGCCAGGGATTGCACATTCGGGGTGCTTACGCGGGCCAAAATCGGTATCTTGGCTTCTCCCGAATCACCCGGCGTCTCCTTCCCACGGGGTGGTGCCTAGGAGAAGAGGCAACGGTGCAGGCGCCAGTTCCGGAGATGAGATCACTTGCGGCTCCGGAAACCCCGGACAGGGTGCGGGGGTTTTCAGCGGGTGCTGCGCCGAGTCTCCGGCGTCGGGCACTGCGCGGCGTGGCTTGTGGACTGTTGGGCCTGTCGATCGCCTGCGCCCCTGTACTCCGGGAGGTCCCGGACCCGGTCCTGCTGCCCGCCGCGTTTTCGGCGATCCCCGCCGTGCCCGAATCGGAACCGCTTCCCGACCGCTGGTGGCAGTCGTTCGACGACCCCGGGCTGGATCGGATGGTGGAACGCGCACTGACCGGGAACCTGAACCTGCTGGGTGCCTGGGACCGTCTTCACCAGGCCCAGGCGGTGGCCCGGCGGGCGGGAGCGCAGCAGGCCCCCTCCCTGGGCGGACAGGCCGGGGTAGGCCGGGAGTTCTCCTGGACCAAAGGCCAAGACGGGGCCGAAACCTCCCTATCCCTGGGTCTGGTGGCGGGCTACGAGGTGGACCTGTGGGGCAGGCTCCGCAGTCGGACCGATGCGGCCCGGCTGGAGGTGCTCTCCAGCGAAGAGGAGTTGAAGACCGCGGCGATCACCCTGGCGGCGGCGGTGGCCACCGCCTGGTACGGACTGGGGGAGCAGGTCGGGCAGCTCGAACTGCTGAACCAGCAGCTGGCTGTGAACGAGAAGGTCCTCGAGCTGCTCACGGTGCGCTGGCGCAACGGCCAGGCGGCGGCTGTCGACATCTTGCAGCAGCGCCAGTTGCTGGCCGCCAGGCGGGGTGAACAGGCCCAGGTGAGGGGGCGTGTGGCGGTACTCGAGCACGAGCTGGCGATCCTCTGCGGTATGGCTCCGGGGGCGGGTGCCGCCGCCGAGCTGGGCACCGCCGGGACCCGCGTGGCGGCCCTGCCCCCGCTGCCCGACGCCGGCGTGCCGGCGCAGCTGATCCGTCGGCGCCCCGACGTGCGCAGCGCGTACTACCAGGTGGCGGCGGCGGACCACCGGGTGGCGGAGGCCATCGCAGAACGCTATCCCCAACTGAGTCTGTCGGCGCGGCTCAGCACCTCGGGCGGCGAGATCCGGGACCTGTTCACGAACTGGTTCGCCAGCCTGGCGGCCAATCTGCTGGGCCCGATTTTCGACGCCGGGGCCCGGCAGGCCGAGGTGGACCGCACCCGGGCCGCGGCGGAGGAGCGCCTGCACCGCTACGGCCAGATCAGCCTGGAGGCCCTGGGGGAGGTGGAGGACGCCCTGGTGCGGGAGCAGCGCACCGGCGAGTACATCGACAGCCTGGACGAGCAACTGTCCCACTCCGCGGCGGCGATGGAGCGGCTGCGAGACCGTTACGTGCTGGGTTCGGAGAGCTACCTGCGGGTATTGCTGTCCCTGGACAACCACCAGCAGCTGCAGCGCACCCGTCTGCGGGCGAGCCGGGAGCTGATCGACCAACGCATTGCCCTGTGCCGGGCCCTCGGCGGCGGGTGGACGATGGAGTCTCCGGGTGCAGCTTCCGGTGGAGGAGGAGCGGGACCATGAGCCGACTCATCGACCACGACCCCGCTTTCGCCTCCAGCTCCCCCGGCCGGGGGAGGCGCGTGGCCGCCGGTATCTTCCGCACGGTGCTGGCCGTGGGCTTGCTGGCCGGCGGCGGCGCCATGGCCCTGCACTTCCTGGAGACCCCCCCGGAAGCGAAGAAACGGGCGCCGTCCCGGCGGGCAGCCCTGGTGGAGGTAGCGCCGGTGCGGTTCTCGTCCCATCGCGTCACCGTGGAGGCGATGGGTACGGTAGTCCCCGCCCGGGTGGTGGAACTTCACCCCAGGGTGAGCGGTGAAGTGGTATGGGTGAGCGGGCAGCTGGCACCCGGCGGGCTCCTCCGCCAGGGGGATCCCCTGCTGCGCCTGGACACCACGGACTACGAGCTGGCCCTGCAGCGGCTGCGCACCGATCTTGCCCGGGCCGAAGCGGCCTTGGCGGTGGAGCAGGGCAACCAGGCCATTGCCCGTCGCGAGTTCGAGCTTCTGGGTGAGGTGGTAGGGGAGGCCGATCAAGCCCTGCTGCTGCGCAAGCCCCAACTGGACGCGGCCCGCGCAACGATCGGCGGGGTCCAGGCCGAGATCGCCCGGGCGGAGGTCGAGCTGGAACGCACGACCCTCCGCGTGCCGTTCAACGCCCTGGTGCGGTCCCGTGCCGTGGACGTGGGGGCCCGGGTGACCCAGGGTACGGTGCTTGCCACCCTGGTGGGCACGGACACCTACTGGGTGGAGGCAGCGGTTCCGGTGCGGCAGCTGAAGTGGCTGGATATACCCCGCTCCGCGGCCGAGCAGGGCCCGGCAGTGCGGGTGTTCGACTCCGCGGCCTGGGGAGAGGAGCGAAGCCGCACGGGGCGGGTGGTGCGTCTGGCTGCGGAGCTCCTAGAAGCCGGACGCATGGCCCGACTGCTGGTGGCCGTGGAGGATCCCCTGGGGTTGCAGGACGCGAGAAAAGATCCGTTGCCCATGCTGCTGGGATCTTTCGTGCGGGTCGCCATCGACGGGCAGCGCCTGGCCCGGGTGGCCGCCCTGGAGCGGCCCCTGCTGCGCCCGGACGACACGGTGTGGGTCCGGGACGGGGAGGGAAACCTGGACATCCGGCCGGTGGAGGTGGTGTTTCGCCACGGCGAGCGGGTGATGATCGCCCGCGGCTTGGCCGAGGGGGAACAACTGGTGGTGAGCGATCTCCCTGCGCCGGTGCAGGGCATGCCCCTGCGGCTCCCGGAGGTGGAGGCCCAACCCACAGCGTCCCGGGAGGGTTCCCGGTGAGTTCGACAGGGAGCCCGGCGAGGCCACGGGGGGTGATCGCCTGGATGGTGGACAACCGGGTCACCCCCAATCTGCTCATGCTGTTCCTGCTCCTCGGCGGGTTGTTCATGGCCACCCACATCAAGCAGGAGGTGTTCCCCGAGTTCGAACTCGACCTGGTGCAGATCCGGGTGTCGTACCCGGGGGCGAGCCCCGAGGAGGTGGAGCAGGGGATCGTGCTGGCGGTGGAGGAGGCGATCCGGGGGATCGACGGTATCGAGGAGATCACCGCCAGCGCCTCCGAGGGTTCTGCCTCGATCACCGCCGAGTTGTTGGAAGACGCCGACCAGCAGCGGGTGTATCAGGATATCCGCCAGGAGGTGGACCGCATCGCCACCTTCCCGGACGACGCCGAGGACCCCCAGGTGACCCTGGTGGCCCGGCGCCGGCAAGTGCTGGATCTGCAGCTCTACGGCGACGTGCCGGAGCGCTCCCTGCGCGAGGTGGCGGAGCAGGTTCGCGACCGCCTGCTCCAGGACTCCGGGATCACCCAGGTGGACCTGGTGGGGGCACGGGACACGGAGGTGCAGGTGGAGGTGCCCCTGGCCCAGTTGCGCGCCCACGGCCTCACCCTGGACCAGGTCGCCAGCCGGATCGGCACGGCCTCGGTGGAGGCTGGCGGCGGCAAGCTGCGCACGCCGGGAGGGGAGATCCTGTTGCGGGTCAAGGACCGCCGGGACTGGGCCGGGGAGTTCGCCCGGTTCCCGGTGGTGACCACCCCCGAGGGGGTGGCGGTCGAGTTGGGCGAGATCGCCACGGTCCGGGAGGGCTTCGAGGATGCGGACCGCTTCGGCTACTACAACGGAGTGCGCAGCATCGGACTCGACATCTTCCGGGTGGGTGACCAGACACCCCTGGGGGTATCTGCGGCGGTGCGGGCGGCGATGGTGCAGATCGAGCCGGACCTGCCCCCGGGGGTGGACTGGGCGATCAACCGGGACCGTTCGGAGGTCTACCGCCAGAGGCTGGACCTGCTGCTGAAGAACGCCGCCATCGGCCTTGCCCTGGTGTTGCTGCTGCTGGGCACGTTCCTGGAACTCAAACTGGCGTTCTGGGTCACCATGGGGATCCCCATCTCGTTCCTCGGCGGCCTGCTGGTGTTGCCTGCCCTGGGGGTGTCCATCAACCTGATCTCGATGTTCGCGTTCATCGTCGCCCTGGGGATCGTGGTCGATGACGCCATCGTGGCGGGGGAAAATATCTACGACTACCGCTCCGAGGGGAAGGGGTTCTGCTGGGCGGCCACCCACGGGGCCCGGGACGTGGCGGTTCCCGTATCCTTCAGCATCCTCACCAACGTAGTCGCCTTCCTGCCGATCTACTTCATGCCCGGGACCCTGGGCAAGGTGTGGAAGGCGATCCCCGTGGTAGTCATCACGGTGTTCCTGATCTCCTGGGTCGAGTCGCTGCTGATCTTGCCGAGCCACCTGGCCCATGCCCGGGCCGAACCCGCGAATCGGCTCACGGCGATGATGCATAGGGGGCGTGAGCGGTTCAACGGGCTGGTCCTGCGCGCCATCGCAGGGATCTACGGCCCGGTGCTGGCGTGGTGCCTACGCTGGCGGTTCGTGGTTGTGGCCGCGGGGATCGCCGTGTTCACCGCCACGGCAGGTTACGTGTGGAGCGGCCGCATCGGCATGATCCTGATGGCCCGGGTGGAGTCGGACAGCGCCGTGGTGACCGCCACCCTGCCCCTGGGCAGTCCCCTGTCCCGAGCCGAAGCGTTGGGTGCCCATCTGGTGGCCGCCGCCCAGCGGGTGGCGGCGGCCAACGGCGGCGAGCGCCTGGTGGAGGGCATCCGCACCGAGATCGACGAGAACCAGGTGGAGGTGACCGCCTACCTCACCGACCCCGCGGTGCGGCCGCTGAGTACCTCGGGAATGACCCGGCTGTGGCGCGAGGAGGTGGGGGTTCTCCCCGGGGTACAGTCTGGGCGGTTCGAGTCTGACCGGGGCGGTCCCGGGTCCGGGGCCGCCCTGCGAGTGGAGCTCAGCCACCGGGACATCGGGGTGCTGGACCGGGCGGGCACGGACCTGGCCGAGCGGCTCGCCGCGTTCCCCAACGTGAAGGATATCGACGACGGCTACACCCCCGGCAAGCAGCAGCTGACCTTCCGGCTGCTGCCCGAGGGGCACGGCCTCGGGCTCACCCCGCAGGAGGTGGCCCGCCAGGTGCGCAGCGCGTTCTTCGGCGCCGTTGCCCTGCGCCAACAGCGGGGCCGCAACGAGGTGACGGTACGGGTGCGACTGCCTGAGGCGGAGCGCAACAGCGAGTACGGGGTGGAAGAACTGCTGCTGTCCACCCCGGCGGGAACCTTCGTGCCCCTGGGGCAGGTGGCGGCGGTGGAACGGGGGCGGGCCTACACGTCGATCAGCCGGCTTGAGGGCCGGCGCACGGTGACGGTGACGGCCGACGTCGAACCGATCGGGGACGTTTCCATGGTCCGCGCCTCCCTGGACCGCAGCATCCTGCCCCAGCTGGCCCAAGACCACCCCGGGTTGTCCTACCGCTACGTGGGGCGCCAGGCGAGCATGACCGAGAGCATCCAGAGCCTGCTCAAGGGTTTCGGGTTGGCGATGTTGGCGATCTACTTCCTGCTGGCGATCCCGTTTCGCAGCTACAGCCAGCCACTCATCGTGATGACTGCGATCCCCTTTGGCATGGTTGGCGCGGTGTATGGACATGTATTGATGGGCTACAACCTGAGCCTTATGAGCATGATGGGCGCGGTGGCCCTTTCCGGGGTGGTGGTCAACGACTCCCTGGTGTTGATCGATTACGCCAACCGGCGGCGCCGGGAAGGGGACGGGGACGTGGAGGCCATGTATACGGCCGGCCTGCGGCGCTTTCGTCCGGTGATCCTCACCACCCTGACCACCTTCGGAGGGCTGGCCCCGATGATCTTCGAGACCTCCCGGCAGGCGCGCTTCATGATCCCCATGGCCCTGTCCCTGGGGTACGGGATCTTGTTCGCCACCCTGGTCACCCTGGTGTTCGTGCCCTGCCTGTACGTGATTGTGGCGGACGTGTTGTCCCTGCTGCGGGGCTCGCAATCCACCGGCGGAGAGGTGGCTCCAGCGGTATCCACCCCGAGATAGCGGTGGGTCACCGCCCCGGCGGACCGGGCGGTGACCCGTGAACTGCGCGGCAGCAGGCTGCGATGGTTCAGGTGCCGGACTTCAGCCGCCGGGCGATCTCCGCCACGTGGCGGCCCTGGAATCTGGCAATCGCCAACTCATTGGCGCTGGGCTGGCGGGAGCCGTCCGGGGCGGCCAGGGTGGTGGCGCCGTAGGGGGTGCCGCCGGTGACCTCGTCCATGTTCATCAGGCGGGCCTCGGAGTAGGGGACCCCCACCACGATCATGCCCTGGTGAAGCAGGGTGCTGTGGAAGCTGGTGATGGTGGTCTCCTGGCCCCCGTGCTGGGTGCCGGTGGAAGCGAACACGCTGCCCACCTTGCCCACCAGGGCCCCGCGCATCCACAGCCCCCCCGTCTGGTCGAGGAAGTTGCGCATCTGTGCCGCCATGTTGCCGAAGCGCGTCGGGGTGCCGAACAGGATGGCGTCGGCGTCGGCAAGCTGCTCCGGGGTGGCCACCGGCACATGGGCGAACGCCTGCCGGGCCCCCTTGGCGCCGCTGGCCTCCAGGGCCGCGTCGGGCATCAACTCCGGCACCTGGAACACGCCCACCGCAGCTTCCTCCACCTCCCGGGCGCCGTCGGCCACTGCCTCGGCCATGCGGTACACGTGGCCGTACGTGCTGTAGAACACGATCTGGATGTTGGTGGTCATGACGGGTCTTCCTTTCCGGCGGCCGCAGCCACCTCACCGTTGGGCCCCAGGCCGAGCTTGCGGCAAAGGCGTCCCAGTTGTTCCTGCTCTTCTATCGTCAGTGCAGCCATCTCGGCCGCGATTCGTGTCGCGTGATCGGGGAACAGTCCGGTGATCCGCTCGCGGCCCGCGGGGGTGAGTTGCACGATCACGAAACGCCGGTCGCCCGGCCGTCGTTGCCTCTTCACCAGGCCCCGGGACTCCAGGTTGTCCACCACGGTGGTCAGATTCCCCCCGCTCTTCAGCAACTTGCCCGCGAGCTCCTTCTGGCACAGGGACCCCAGGTGGTACAGCGCCTCGAGTACGCCGAACTGGGAAACGGTGAGCCCGCGGTCCTTCAGGGTTGCGTGGGCCCGGGCCCCCACCGACTCGGCGGCTCTCGTCAACTTGATGAACGCGTCCAGTGCCGTGCGCTCCCCTCGGGATCCTTGGTAGTGGGTGCCCATGCGTGCTCCTCTAGTATTTTGATATCGAAACAATAAGGCCTGGCGGCGGGTAGTCAAGGCACCGCGGGTGGAGCCGTCCCCTTGCTCCGCCGGACGAGTGGGGTTGTCTTGCCGCGAGGGTTGGCGTGGGTGTTGCGGTCTGGTCGGCAGGAGGCCACGGGAAGGCCGGCCAATCGGCGTTTTACACGAACCCCTTCCTTCCTCGCTGGCGTTCGGGTACCCTCGTGCAGAATTTCTTCTGGATATCTACCCGGCGGTTGGTAGATAACAATGTTTGGATTGTTGGTGGTTTCCGGGGCCTTCGGGGGGAACAAAGGAGAAGAACGAGATGCGCAACGCGAGAGTTCTGGTCACCCTGCTGGTCGCGGCGGCGCTGTGCGCCACGGCGGGCGTCGGCTTTGCAGCGGACGCACCGAAGAAAAACCCGCTGGAGGCGTGGAAACCGGCGTTCGACCCGTCGGGGGCGAAGTACGTGATGAAGGTCTCCAACGTCTCCC
>JARGFW010000241.1 GCA_029211085.1 Deferrisomatales bacterium
GGGACCACCCCCAGGGGTGCCTGCTTCGCCGCCCGCGCCTCCGGGCCGGACACCAGCCCCCGGTCCGCCAGCAGGTCGAGGACGCGGTCGCGCCGTACCCGGGCCTGCTCCGGGTGGCGGCGCGGGTCGTACAGGGAGGGCCCGCGCACCATCCCCACCAGCAGGGCGATCCGGGGCAGGTCCAACTCCCCCACCGGCCGCCCGAAGTAGAAGCGGCTGGCCAGCCCCACCCCGTGGATGGCCCGCTCGGCCTGCTGGCCCAGGTAGATCTCGTTCAGGTACGCCTGGAGGATCTCGTCCTTGGAATAGCGCAACTCCAGCAACACCGCCATCGCGGCTTCGTTGGCCTTGCGCCACAGGGTCCGCTCGGCGCTGAGGAAGTAGTTCTTCACCAGCTGTTGGGTCAGGGTGCTGCCCCCCTGGACCACCCGCCCGGCCCGCAGATTGGCCACCAGGGCCCGGGCCACGCCCCGGGGATCGATCCCGAAGTGGGTACGGAAGGCGCGGTCCTCCACCGCCACCAGGGCCTGGGGCAGCAGGGGCGGCACATCGGCCAGTCGGACCAGGCTGCGGTCCTCCCGGTGGTCGGGGTAGAAGCTGCCGATCAGGGGCGGATCCAGGCGGGCCAGGCCCAGGTCCTGGCCACTGTCCAGATCCCGGACGCCGGCGACGGCGCCGCCGGCAAACACGACCCGCAGCCTGCGGCCGGGCTCGGCGCCGTCCCAGAACACGAAAGGCCGGGTGTGCAGCTCGAACACGCTGTCGCGGTGCCGGAACGTCCCCGGGTGAGCCAGGCCCGGGTCCGGCCGGTACTCGAGTGCCCCCAGTTCCTGGACGAACCCCGCGGGGGCGATGCGGGCGCCGGGGTGCATCTCCAGGGCCCGGGCGTAGACCCGCCCGGGCAGGGCCCAGCGCCGGCCCTCGAAGCGGTTGCGGATCAGGGAGTCCAGGAACAGTCCGTAGATCCCCCCGACGACGACAGCGCACAGCAGTGCCCACGCCAAGCGCCGGAACCACCGGAACCGGGGTCGTCTGTTGCTGGGTCTGCGGGAGGGGCGGGAGCGCTTTGCGGACGTCTTCCTCGGGGGCATGGCGCGAACGGTACCCCTCCCGTAAGCCGGCGGCAACCCCGCAGCGGGCCGACCCGGTACCGTGCTAGACTGCGTTCCTCGATTGCACGAAGGGAGGCAGGGCGTGGGTATCCACGACGGCAACTGGTGGTCGTTCATACGCTACGACGCGGAACAGGACCGGCCCCGCGTGAGCCGGGCACTGCTCACGCGGGTGGCCCGCTACGCCCGGCCCTACCTGCGCGGAGTCGCGGTGGTGCTGCTGACCATGCTGGGGGTCTCCCTGCTGTCCCTGATCCCCCCCCTGCTGATCCGCGATCTGCTCGACCGGGCCCTCCCCACCCGCGATGTGACCCGCCTCAACCTGCTGGCCCTGGGCATGGTGGGTGTGCCCCTGGTGAGCGGCCTGCTCGGGGTGCTGCAGCGCTACGCCAGCGCCGGAGTGGGCGAGGGCATCATCTTCGACCTGCGCACCGCCCTGTACGGGCACCTGCAACGCATGAGCCTGCGCTTCTTCACCAACACCCAGGTCGGGGAGATGATGTCGCGGCTCAACAACGACGTCATCGGTGCCCAGCGGGCGGTGACCGGCACCCTGATCACCCTGGTGAGCAATGCCCTGTCCCTGGTCGTAACCCTGGCGGTGATGTTTTCCCTGGAGTGGCGGCTCACCCTGCTCGGGGTGGCCATCCTGCCCCTGTTCGTGCTGCCGGCACGGCGGGTGGGGGAGGTGCTGCGGCGCAAGGCCCGGGAGAGCATGGAGCTCAACGGGCGCATGAACGCGCTGATGAACGAGACCCTCAACATCAGCGGCGCACTACTGGTAAAGCTGTTCGGGCGGCGCGCCTTCGAGGTGGAGCGCTTCTGCGAGCGGGCCACCGCGGTGCGCGGCATCGGGGTGCAGCAGGCAGTGATCGGCCGCTGGTTCTTCCTTTCCCTGAGTCTGGTCAGCGCCATCGGCTCGGCCCTGGTGTTCTGGGCGGGGGGACATCTGGTACTGCGTGGCACCTTCACCGTGGGCACCATCGTCGCGTTCAGCGCCTACCTGGTCCAGCTCTACGGGCCGCTGATGGCGATGACCAACGCCCGGGTGGATTTCGCCACCTCCGCCGTCAGCTTCGAGCGCGTGTTCGAGGTGCTCGACCTGCCCCTGGAGATCGCCGACCGCCCGGGCGCCGTCGAACTCGACCAGGTGCGCGGCCAGGTGCGTTTCGACCGGGTGAGCTTCCGCTACGCACCACCCCGGGAGGGGCCCGCGGGGTTGGACGAGTTGCGCCGCTTCTCCTGGAACCCCCACACGACGAACTACGTGCCCCCTATCGCCCCCGCCCGGACCGACATGGGGGAAGAAAAGGAGGCGTCCGTCCAACACTGGACCCTGGAGGCGTTGGAGTTCACCGTCGAGCCCGGCCGCCTGGTGGCCCTGGTGGGGCCCAGCGGCGCCGGCAAGACCACCGCCACCTACCTGCTGCCGCGGCTCTACGACCCCACCGAGGGGGCCGTGTTCCTCGACGGTCACGACCTCCGCGACGTGACCCTGGACTCCCTGGCCCGGCACGTGGGCATGGTCACCCAGGAGACCTACCTGTTCCACGCGAGCCTGCGGGAGAACCTGCTCTATGCGCGCCCGGATGCCACCCCCGAGGAGCTGGCCGACGCCTGCCGGGCGGCCCATATCCACGAGTTCATCGCCAGCTTGCCCGACGGCTACGACACCGTGGTGGGCGAGCGGGGCTACCGGCTTTCAGGGGGGGAAAAACAGCGGGTGGCGATCGCCCGGGTGCTGCTCAAGGATCCCCGGGTGATGATCCTGGACGAGGCCACCAGCCACCTGGACTCCCAGTCCGAAGCCGCCATCCAGGACGCCATGGAAGCGGCCCTGCGCGGCCGCACCTCGCTGGTCATCGCCCACCGCCTGAGCACCGTGATCGACGCCGACTGCATCCTGGTCCTCGACCAGGGGCGGCTGGTGGAGCAGGGCCGCCACGAAGAGCTGCTGGCCGCCGGGGGACTGTACGCCCGTCTGTACGAGACCCAGTTCCGTCCCCAGAACGGCGCCGGCACCGGTGCAACGGTCGGCCGGTCCGCGTGACGCCCGTCTCTCCCGTCCCTGTTGGACGCCGGCTGCACTCCTGTGCGCGAGCGGGCCGGCTGCCTCTCCTCACCCGCTCCCGGGCGCCGGAGGCTGCCCAGCGGCGGCGCCGGAGGCCACCTTCTTCGGCTCCGAGCCCACCAGCCCCGCGCTGATGATGAGCTTGAAGGCGTCTTCCACCGAGATCTCCAGGGGGACGGCATCCTTCTCGGGGACCAGCAGGTAGAACCCCGAGGTCGGGTTCGGCGTGGTCGGCAGGAACACGTTCACCACCCGCTCCGCGGTCTTCTGCTGGATCTCCCCCCGGGTCACCCCGGTCACGAACCCCAAGCTGTAGAGCCCCTTGCGCGGGTACTCCACCAGCACCACCCGGCGGAACCGCCCCGCGTCTCCGGAGATCATCTGTTCCAGCAGCTGTTTGATCGCGATGTACAGCGTCCGCACCACGGGGATACTCTCCAGGATCCTCTCGTAGGACTTCACCACGCCGCGCCCCAACAGGTTGGCACCCAGGAAGCCCACCGTCTGGATGATCAGCAGGGTGACGATCACCCCGAGCCCCGGCACCTCGAACGGCAGGTAGGTGTCGGGGTGGAACCGGTGCGGGAGGATGGCGAGGACCCGGTCCATGGCCTTCACGATGGCCGAGACCACGTAGTAGGTGAGCCCCAGGGGCACGATGACCAGGAGCCCGGCCAGGAAGTGTTTCTGGACCTGGCGGCGAGTGTGAGCCCACAAACGGCGCAGCAGGGACACGGCGGTCATCCTTGGTCTTGGGTGATGGGGAGCGGCGGTTCCGCAGGGGGGCCGAGAGGGCGGGTCCGCCCCCCGCGGCACCCCTGGGAGCATGGTTGCAGGGCTGGGCGGACCCGTCAATAGGCGGCGACAGACCACCGTGCTGCCGGTTGACCGCCGCGCCGGCGCGTGCTACCTGTCCTTGCCGGGCGGGCGCCCCCATGTCCCGCGGGCCCTGCTCCACCGGGGCGGGCGCAAGCCGTTCCCCAGCCATCTGCCAGACCGGGAGGATCAACCATGACGGGACCGGACAAGAACGGCAAAACCGGCGAAGAGCCGGAAGTCAGCTACTACGACAGAATGGCCGAACGTACGGCGGAACTTCTCGAGGAGGGCCGCAAGACCCTCGACGAAGCGCTGCAAAAGGCCAAGGACGAGCTGTCAAGAGCCGGCGGTTTCACCGCCGAGCAGGCCGACCGGGTCGCCGAGTGGATCCGTCGCGATGTCCGCCAGAGTGCGGACAAGGCGGCCCATGCCGTGCGCCAGGCGGTGGAACCGCAACGGGTGGTTGCCGGGGCGCAGAGTCTGCTGGCGCGCATCCTCACCGGGACCGCGGACGCCCTCAACGACCTCGCCCAAAAGGCCGAGCAGAGCCTGGAGTTCAAGACCGGCGAGGTGACCAGCGCCGGGAGCCTGACGTGCAAGGAGTGCGGCGCCGAGATGCACATGACCCGGACCGCGCGCATTCCCCCCTGTTCCAAGTGCCACAAGACCGTGTTCCGCAAGTCCTACTGAGTGCCAGGTTCGGATCGCGAGAGCCCGGGAAACAGCAGAGATCCCCAGAACCGGGCCAGCCACAACCCTCCCTCGGGGAGCGCCTCCGTCGTGACCGGCTCGATCGTGGGGATTTTCGTGTCCTTCCGTGTGTCCGTCACGGGCCCGATGGGCACCGATCGCGGGGCGCCACCCAGGACAACCGGAGGAACCCAGCCATGGGCTTCAGCAGCGAGTTTCTCATCCGCTTCTCCCACTGCGACCCGGCGGGGATCGTGTATTTTGCGAACTTCTTCGACATGATCAACGCCGTGGTCGAGGACTGGTTCGCGGGCGCCCTGGGCACCCCGTTCCACGATCTGCACCTGGAGCATCGCCGGGGGTTCTCGGTGGTCAACACCCAGTGCGAGTTCTCACACCCCTGCCAGCTGGGGGACCGGCTGGTGCTGGGGCTCGTGGTGGAGCGCCTGGGGACCAGCTCCCTCACCCTGTCGATCCGGGGGCGGGTGGGGGCGGAGGAGAAGTTGCGGGCCCGGCACACCGTGGCCATGATCTCCCTGGACTCGTACCGGGCCGTCCCCATCCCGGACGAGCTGCGGGCCGCCATGGCCCCGTACCTGCAGAAGCGGCCGCCTCGGGCTAGTGGGCGGTTCCCCGGGGCCGGGGCAGGCGGCTGCCCATAGAATCCATGGGGCCTTTCAGAAAGGAAGGGACATCAGGCATGTACCAACGCAAGGTACGGTTCAGCGACACGGACTGTCAGGGTCACGTGTTCAACGCCAACTACTTCGTGTACGCGGACGACGCGATCACCGACTTCCTGGAAGAGCTCGGATTGGTCTACGCTGAGATGGTGCGGCGCGGGCACGACATGGTTTTGGCCCGGGCGGAGTGTGATTTCCGCTCGGCGGCGACCCTGGGGGAGACGATGGACGTCGCGGTGTCCGTGATCCGGGTGGGGAACACCTCGTTCACCCTCGGTTTCGTGGTAACGGCGACCGGCGACGGGCGGGTGGTCGCGCGGGGGAAGGAGGTCTACGTGATCCTGGACCGCGCCGCGGGAACCCCGACCCCGCTTCCCGATTACGTGAGGGACGCCGTTGCGGGCCCCACGGCGGACGACGGCGGCGGCTGAAGCCGGAACCGAGGATAGGAAACCAGCCGGACGATTCAAGCCCACACGGCACCACCCCACGAGAAGGCCAGCACCACGTCCCCCTCCATGACCGAAAAACACACCCCCGCCCGCCGGCGCCGGCGGCGCATACCGTCATCGGACCGGCCACGCCCGGCACCCCCCCTCCCCGACCTCAACTACCCGGCGGAGCTGCCCATCGTGGGGCGGAAGGACGAGATCGTCGCCGCGATCCGAGAGCACCCGGTGGTCGTGATCACCGGCGCCACCGGGTCGGGGAAGAGCACCCAGCTGCCCAAGATGTGCCTGGAAGCCGGTCGCGGAGTGGCTGGCCGCATCGCCTGCACCCAGCCCCGGCGCATCGCCGCCACCACCGTGGCCGCCCGGGTCGCCGAGGAGCTGGGCCCCGGCGGCGAGGACCTGGTGGGTTACAAGATCCGCTTCGCGGACCGCACCCGGCCCACCACCCGCATCAAGTTCGTCACCGACGGCATGCTGCTGGCCGAGACCCAGGGCGACCCGACCCTACGGGCCTACGACACCGTCATCGTGGACGAGGCCCACGAGCGCAGCCTGAACATCGATTTCCTGCTCGGCATCCTCAAGCGTCTGCTGGCCCGCCGCCGGGAGCTGCGGGTGGTGATCACCTCGGCCACCATCGACACCGAGAAGTTCTCGAAAGCCTTCGGGGACGCCCCGATCATCGAGGTCTCGGGCCGCACCTACCCGGTGGAGACCCGCTACCGGCCGGTGGACCCCGAGGCCGAGGAGCGGGGCGAGGTCACCTACGTGGACCAGGCGGTGGAGGCGGTGGTGGAGCTGCACCGCAACCGCCACCGGGAGGACGTGCTGGTGTTCATGCCCACCGAGAGGGACATCGCCGAGACCGTGGACGCCCTGGAGGCCCGCCGGCTCGCCGGCTGCGTGGTGCTGCCCCTCTACGGCCGCCTCTCCGGCGGGGAGCAGGGCCGGGTGTTCCGGCCCGTGGGGGGGCAGAAGATCGTGGTCGCCACCAACGTGGCGGAGACCTCGGTCACCGTGCCCGGCATCCGCACCGTGGTGGACACCGGGCTGGCCCGCATCTCGAGCTACAACCCCCGGGCCCGCACCCACAGCCTGCCGGTGCGCCCGATCTCCCGCTCCAGCGCCGACCAGCGCCGGGGCCGCTGCGGCCGGATTGCCCCAGGCACCTGCATCCGCCTCTACGCCGAGGAGGACTACGCGAACCGGCCGGAGTTCACCCTGCCGGAGATCCAGCGCGCCAACCTGGCCGAGGTGATCTTGCGCATGATCTCCCTGAAACTCGGCGACCCGGCCGAGTTTCCGTTCATCGACCCCCCCCATCCCCGGGCCATCAAGGACGGCTTCGCCACCCTCACCGAGCTGGGCGCCATCGACGCAGAGCGCAGGCTGACCCCCGCGGGGCGGCTGATGGCCCGCCTGCCCCTGGACCCCCGGGTCTCCCGCATGATCCTGGAGGCCGACCGGAACCACGCCCTGCGCGAGGTGACGATCATCGCCGCGGCCCTCAGCGTGCAGGACCCCCGGGAGCGCCCGGCGGAGAAGCGCCCCCAGGCCGACCAGGCCCACGCCCGGTTCCGGGTGCCGGGCTCCGACTTCCTCGAGTATCTGAAGATCTGGGACCTGTACCACGACACCCTGGAGCGGATGAAGAGCCAGGGCCAGATGCGCAAGTTCTGCAAGGAGCACTTCCTGTCCTTCAACCGCATGCGCGAGTGGCGCGACGTCCACGAGCAGATCGCCGCGGTGCTGAAGCCCGAGGAGGGCTTCGCGGTGAACACCGCCGATGCCGATTTCGCCGCGATCCACCGGGCGATCCTCAGCGGGCACCTGCGCAACATCGGGCTGAAGAAAGAGAAGAACCTCTACCTGGGGGCCCAGAACCAGGTGCTGACGGTGTTCCCTGGCTCCGGCCAGGTCAACCAGTGCGGCCGCTGGATTGTCGCCGGCGAGCTGGTGGAGACCTCCCGGCTGTTCGCCCGCACCGTGGCGACCATCGAGGAG
>JARGFW010000242.1 GCA_029211085.1 Deferrisomatales bacterium
GGCCGGGCTGAGCATCTTCACCACCCTGGACCCGCGGGTCCAGGGTGCGGCAGAAGCCGCCCTGGGCGCCCGCATCCGCGAGCTGGAGAGCAGCGGTGTCGCCGGGGACGGCCCCCTGCAGGGAGCGGCGGTGGTGGTGCAGCCGGCCACCGGCGAGGTGCTGGCCCTGGTGGGCGGGCGGGAGGTGCGTTACGCCGGCTTCAACCGGGCCCTGGACGCGCGGCGGCCCATCGGCTCCCTGGTGAAGCCGGCGGTGTTCCTGGCCGCCTTGGAGAACCCGGACCGCTACACCCTGGCCACGGTGGTGCAGGATACGGACCTGCGCGTGACCTTGGCCGACGGCACGGCGTGGGCCCCCGCCAACTACGACCGCCAGGCCCACGGTCCGGTGACCCTGTACGAGGCCCTGGTGCGCTCCCACAACCTGGCCACCGCCCGCCTGGGGATGGAGGTGGGAGTGGAGCGGGTGGTGGACACCCTCCACCGGCTCGGGGTCCGCCAGGAACTGGCCCCGTACCCCGCCTTGCTGCTCGGCGCCGTGGAGCTCAGCCCCCTGGAGGTGGCGGGGGTGTACCAGACCCTGGCCAACGGAGGACTGCACACCCCCCTGCGGGCGATCCGCTCGGTGGTGGATGCGGCGGGAAAACCGCTGGAGAGCTATCCCCTGCGGCTCCTGGCCGGGGTGGCTCCCGGGCCACTGTTCCTGGTGGACGCCGCCCTGCGCGGGGTGGTGGCGGAAGGCACCGGCAGCGGCCTGCAGGAGGTGTTGCCGGAGGGCTGGGCGGTGGCCGGCAAGACCGGGACCACCGACGACCTGCGGGACAGCTGGTTCGCGGGGTACACGGCGGACTGGCTGGGGGTGGTGTGGCTGGGGCTGGATGACAACCGGCCCTGCGGCCTGAGCGGAGCCACCGGCGCCCTGCGGGTGTGGGGGGATCTCTACTCCCGGATCGGCGGGCGTTCCCTGGACCCGACCCCTCCCGAGGGGGTGGAGTACGCCTGGGTGGACCGCCTCAGCGGTGAGCGCACCAACCGCGGCGCCCGCGGGGCGGCGCACCTGCCGTTCCTGACGGGCTCGGTTCCGGGCGGTGGTGGGATCGGGGTGTGGCGGCGCTTGAAACGCTGGGTGGGAGGAGAGACAGAATGAGACGATGGTGCGCAACCGCGTGGCTGCTCGTCGGCTGCGGCCTGTTGGCGGGCTGTACCGGCGGGCCCCTGCGCCGGGGAGACTCCGACCGGCCCGAACGACCAGCGGCCCCAGTGGCTACCGCGCCCTGGCCTGGCACCGACGCCACCACCGCGCTGCTGCAGGAGGCCGTCGCGGCCGAGTCCCGGGGGGACGCCGAGCGGGCAGCCGCCCTGCTGGAGCGGGCGCTGCGGGTCGCCCCGGAGGACCCGCTCCCCTGGAGTCGACTGGCCGGCCTGCGCCTGCGCCAGGGGCAGGGGAGCCAGGCGGAGCAGTTGGCCGTGAAGTCGAACCGGTTGGCGGGGCAGCAGGCACCCCTGCGGGCCGCCAACTGGCGGATCATCGCCGGGGCCCGCCGGCTGGCGGGGGACGAACTCGGCGCCCGGACAGCGGAGGAAACCGCACAGCGTGTGGAGGGCAGATAGCGGGTTGGCCAGCGGAAAGTCAGGGAAAGGGAGGCCCTCGCCCGTTGCCTGGGAGGAGGGGCACATCCACCCGGCCGCGCCGTCCCAAGTGGGTAAGCGGCTACCCGCGAGTGCTAGGGGCCGGCAACCACGTACACAGGGGTGGAATACTCCAAGGGACGGGCATCGCCCAACTGTCCGTTGTTGTTCAACCCCCAGGCGATCACGCTCCCATCCGCGCGAACGACCACGGTATGATCGTGCCCGGCGGCGAAGTCTAGGGGATCCGCCAGGCCAGCCACAGCCACGGGGGTGTAGCGCCGGGTAAACGTCCCGTCTCCGAGCTTCCCGTAAGCATTGTCGCCCCACGCCCAGAGGACCCCGCCGGAGTCCAGCGCCAGGCCGTGGTAGGCCCCCGCCTCGATGGCGACGATGTCCGCGAGCCCGGGGACCTGCCGTGGAGACGGGTTGTTGCTGCCGGCACCCGCTCCCAGTTGTCCACTGCTGCCGGCACCCCAGCCCCAAACGGTGCCGTCACTCTTCAGCGCCAGCAGGTGGGCAGAGCCGCTGCTAATGTCGATCACGGTGTCGATGCCGGACACCTGGGCGGGTGTCGGATTGTTGGTCGTGGTTCCGTCTCCCACCTGGCCCGAGGAGTTCCAGCCCCATGCCCACACCGTGCCGTCCGCTGCCCGAGCAGCCGAGCCGAAGCTGCTCGCCGATATCTCCACGGCTGGGGGAAGGCCAGCGACCCATATCGGTTCACGGCTGCCGTCGAAGGTGCCGTCGCCCAGTTGACCGTAGGCGTTCTGTCCCCGGGTCCAGACGCTGCCGTCCTGTTTCAATGCGATACTGTGGTATGCGCCCGCGGTGACAGCGGCCACGCTATCCAGGCTAACGACATCCACAGGAGCGCTGAAGCTGTTGTCCGCAGCGCTGCTGACCTGGCCGTGGAGGTTGGACCCCCAACCCCATAGATCTCCGGGATTGGCGAGGGCGTAGCCCATGTAGCTCCCCGTTGCGATCGACGTGATCTCCGGGAGCCCCTGCACCCACGAACGGCTGGAACGGTGGCCGGAACCCCCTACGCCGAGACTTCCGGAGGAGGACGCCCCCCAACTCCACACCCGCCCATCGGCGCCCAGTGCCAGAGTGAAGTCGTAGTCAGCACTGATCCCCGTGACTCCCTGCAACCCAGCGGCTTGAACCGGCGTGGCGCTGTAGATGCTCCCACCGTCCCCTGCCTGGCCATAGTCGTTTCTCCCCCACGCCAGAATTTCCCCTGTCGAGGTGAGGGCATAGGCGACGAAGTCGCCTCTGGCCACCCCATAAGTGACCACCGCGAGCCCTACCTCGACAGCCAGCGTGCTGTACAACTCTGCCGAGCCGACGCCGAGTTCACCGGAGTGGTTCGTACCCCAGGTCCAGACCGAGCCGTTGGCCTCGCGTGCTATAGCCCCCCAAGCTCCAGCGGCGATCTCCACCACAGCGGTGGGCCCGAGAATCAGGGTGGGTGCACCGCCGCCGGTGGTGCTCCCATTCCCAAGGGCGCCGTTGTTGGGTGAGCCCCAGGCCCACGCCGTACCGTCGGCGCCCACAGCGAAGGAGTGACCCGTTCCCGCCGCGACGGAGATGATGTCTTCCAGGGCGGTTACCTGCACGGGGGTGTCTCTGTCAGCGGTGGTGCCGTCAGCCAGTTGTCGGTAGTAGTTGTCTCCCCACGCCCATACCGTGCCGTCACTCTTCAGCGCCAGGTTGTGATGATCCCCCGCGGATACCTGGACGACGTCCGTCAACCCGGTAACGGGTACCGGCAACGCGCTGTCGGTGCTTGACCCATTGCCGAGTTTGCCGTGGGAGCCGGAGCCCCACGCCCCGACGGTGCCGTCGCCGTAGAGGGCCAAGGCGTGGCTGAAACCGGCCGAGATCTGCGTCACGCCACTTAGTCCAGCGACCTGAATGGGGCTGGTACTGTAGAACAACGGCCCGCCGGTACCCAGTTGATCGTCCGAATTTGATCCCCAGCCCCACACGGTCCCGTCGCTCTTCACCGCCAACGAAAAGTTGTATCCGGCTGTGACTCCGGTGACATTGGTTAGGGTGTTTGTCTGGACGGGAGATGAACTGTGTGTCGTGGCGCCGTTCCCCAGGACCCCGTTGGTTCCGGTGCCCCAGGCCCACACAGTCGCGTCGTTCTTGATGGCGAGCACATGGCTGGGCCCCGCCTCGATCGCGAGGAACCCGGTCGCGACCGTCAAGGTACAGGGCCTGTCGCCGCCGGCGCAGTCATTGTCCAAGCCGTCGCCGCAGACCTCGAACCGGCCAGGCCCGACGAAGGGGTCACCGTCATCACAGTCGGAGGCGTCGACCACTAGGCCCGGAGGAGGGGACACGGACGGGGTCATGGCCAGGGGATCCCCGTAGCCGTCGCCGTCTGCGTCTGTGTAGAAGGCCAGGGTATCGAAACCGTCGCAATCGCCGTCTACCCCGTCAGCCGGGGCGTCAAAAGCCCCCGGGTGGACCGCCCCGTCCTCGTCGTCGCAGTCGAGATCAGCGGTGTTGATGAGATCTGTTTCGAGCACATGGTCGGGTGGCTGTTGCACACCTAGCTGGGTAGACCCGGTGGTGTACCCGTCCGTGTCTGCGTCCTCGTACCAGGTTGCGGGGCAAAGGGCGTCGCCAGCTGCGCAGTCGTTGTCGAGGCCGTCCTCACAGATCTCGGTGCCGGCGGGGTTTACGGACGGGTTCGTGTCATCGCAGTCGGTGCCGGTGGCCACGTAGCCGACGGGTTGTGTCAGGGCCTCCCGGCTGCCGGCCGGGTCGCCGAAGCCGTCCGTGTCGGTGTCGGCATAGTACATGGTGCCGCTGAGGTCGCTGCCGTCGCAGTCCTGGTCGACGCCGTCGCTCAGCACCTCGGTGGCACCGGGGTGGCGGCTGGGGTCGGCGTCGTCGCAGTCGCCGTCGGTGGCGAAAAGGTCCTCTATCAGGCGGTGTCCCGTCGGGCGGGTCCGATCGACAACCGTCGTTCCGTCCGAGCAGCCGTCCCGATCTTCATCTCGATACCAGGTTACCCCTGTGTCGAAGTAGATGAAGTCCGGAAATAGGTCGCCCAGGGGTTTCTCATCCCCGCTGGTCGCCGCGAACGACAGCCGGCAAAGTGTTAGACCGAACTTCTCGACTGTGAGATCGTGGTTTCCCTCCTCGATTTCGACAGCGAAACGCCCTTGGGAATCCGTGACAGCCAAGACGGGATCACTCGAAATCGTCACAGTGGTCCCCATGACCGGGTTTCCGGCGCTGTCCAAGACTCGGCCGGTCACCGTCGCCTTCTCAGCCCGAGCACCCGGCGGACTTTCGCGGCCTCCTGCACTGCCGCATCCAGCAGCGATCAGCATTGTGACCAGCACCCACCACCATGTGCTCTGTCTCATGTGCCCCTCCCGCGGAAGCAAAGACGCATCTCAATTGACCCAAGAACCGAACGATTTAACCCCAGGGGCCGCAGCAGGGGCGATCTGTCATGTGACCCGCCGTGCTTTGTCTCCCGGCGATGCAACAGGTGTCCGGCCCTCCCAACGGGGCAACCTGCAGATCTCTCCCAGGAGTCTATCGGCATATTTCCTGGAAGATCTATTCTCCTGACAACTAATTGCGGGGCCAACCGGGAGGGCTTCTTCTCACGTCGTGGACGGATCTCCACCCGGCCGGAGCGGGCGCTCCGGGGTGCCCTGGAAGATCCGCTCCCCTGGAGCCGCCTGGCCAACTGCGGCGTCCACCACCGCCAGTGTCTGGGAGAGCTTCGCGACCTGCTTCTCACCCCCCCCGTGGGTCGCGTACACCGTCGACTCCGTGTAGATCAGGCTTCTTCCCGCCCGCAACACTTCCGACCGGCAGCGCAGCCGATGGGCTTTCGCCGGCCGCAGGAAGGAGATCTTGAACTCCACCGTCAATACCGTCTGGCCTTCCACGGTGCAGGTCCAGCCCGCACCGCCTCCGGTGTGATCGGCGAGTGTCGAAACGACGCCCGCGTGCACGAACCCGTCCTGTTGGAGGTGCTGGTCCCCCACCTCCAGGGACGCCTCGCACCACCCCGGGCCCATGCCGTCGAGCTGGATGCCCAGGTGTCGAACGAACGCGGCCAGGCGGAACAGCCCCTTGATCCGGTCCTCGTTGTGCCGGTCCAACGCTTTCACGAACCCCTCCTTTCGCTGCCTGCAACAGTCCCTGTGCTGGTGGGAAGAAACAACCAGAGGCCCCCGATGGGGAGAAGCCAGGGGCCATCATCCGCCGGGGGCCCCGTCCCCCCGAAAACCATACTCCCTCGTGGGTTCGAAAAGCACGCTTCACGGGGACGGCGGGTCCGGCCGAACGACACCCGACCCCGGTCGACCCTCCCGGGTATCGCCACACTCTCCCACGCGCCCACCGCCAGATCCTGCAGACGGTTCCGACGGCGTGGAACTGTTGTTTGACGCAGTGCGACTTTGCTCCTACTCTTTGGCCGGAAGGGCGCACCCGTGAAGAGGAGGTGAGACATGACAAGGCTGTTCGCGGTGGGTGCCGTCACCGCGCTGCTGGCCGCGGCCCAACTGGTTCTGCCCGGCACCGTCAGTGCCGACGCGAAGAACCGCACGGCGGTGGCCCTGGATTCCCAAACCTTCGTCACGGTGAAAGACGACGTCGAGTGGGAGTACGTGCACCTCTACCGGGTGGAGGGCGGTAAACTGGTGCTCATCGACTCGGTGGCGGTGCGCCAGGACAATCAGGTGGATCGCATGATCGAGTTCCGGCGTATGGCCATCGATCAGAAGGGCGATTGAGGGCTGGAGCTCGCACCACTCCCCGGCGCACAGGGCTCATTCTTTCTTTGGATCTGCAGTGACCGTGGTCAGGCGGAACACCCCCTCCGTCGCGTCGTCGCTGGTGAAGTACACGGAACCGTCGGATCCCACGGCCACCCCGGCCGGGCGGGCCCAGCGTTCGCCATCGGGTAGTTGAAACCCGGTCACCAGGTCGTCCGTCCGCACCGCCTTCCCCTCCACGAAGCGCACAGCCACCAGCTTCGGTGGGCGCCGACTCGCGGCGCTGCCCCAGTACGAGCCCCCAGGGGCGGTACCCCAGGAACCGTGCAGGGCCACCACCGCGTCCCCGGCAAGGGGGCCCATTACTTCCAGAGGAACGAACGCCATGCCCAGGGGGGCGTTGCGTGAGGGAAACGTCGCCACCGGAGGGAGCACGTGGGCCAGCGGGCGCGGCGGCGGGCTCGCCACGCAGTCGTCCCGGTGCACCCGGGCGCCGTCGAACTGGAACCAGGGCATGCCGTGGAACGAGCCCGGGGGAACCCGGCTGAAGTACTCCGGTGGTTGGTCGAAGCCCAGGTGGTCGGGACCGTTGTTGGTGGCGTAGAGCTCGCCGGTGACCGGGTGCCAGGAGAACCCCACCGGGTTGCGCAGTCCGGAGGCGAAGGGCTCCCAGCCGGGTTTTCCTCCCCCCTCCTTCAGCACCAGGATGCCGCCCCGCTGGTCGTCGAACGAATAGCCGGGGCCCAGATACTGGTCCGAGCAGTTGCCTGCTATCCCCAGGCTCAGGTAGACGCGGCCGTCGGGCCCCCGGGCCACGCTGCGGCTGCTGTGGCCGCGGCCCCCCGGCAGGGGCGCGAGACGGATGACGGTGCCAGGGTCTATCCGCGTCTGCCCGGGATGGTACGGCGCCCGGTAGAGCCCGTCGGTGGCGGCGATCAGCAGTTCTCCCTCCCGCACCGCCACGCTGTGGGGGTAGCCGGACAGGGTGAGCAGCACCTCGGGCTCCCGGTAGGGTGGCAGCAGGCGGTATACCCGGCCGGACCGAGAGCCGATCAACAACTCCCCACCCGAGCCGAAGATGGGTAGCCGAGGCGCGTCCAGTCCTGTGGTGAGCACCTCCAATCGGTAGCCGTTCACCACCCGCACCTGCCTGGCCACCCCTGCCACAGTGAGTTCCTGGTCGTGATAGGACAGGGGGTCGATTCCGGCCCGCGCGGCCCCGGTGCCCAGGGCAACTCCGCCCGCCAGCAGGGCTCCCATGGCCCGGGTCTTCCAGGTTGTCACTCCCTTCCCTCCGTTTCCGGTACTTCCCGTTGCAGTGTGCTCGGCCGCGGGCAAACCGCAAGGTCCGGGGCGCGCCGGGGTGTTGGCAACAAATAGAATTGTCCGGTTCTGTAGCAAATGAATTGTCCGCTTT
>JARGFW010000243.1 GCA_029211085.1 Deferrisomatales bacterium
GGGGAACGGCTCCTTCAAGGTGGCGTCGATCAACATCGCCGAGTCGTCGGCCGGATCGGAGTGGCTGGCCACGTCCTGGCTGTCGCTTGCTCCGAGGAACGGCGGCGCGTGGCCCTTTTCGCGATGGCCGATGATCTCCACGTCGCGGTGCGGTTTCATGCGGTAGCTCATCGCCCACATCACGGCAGCGGCGTCGTTGCCGTCGATGTCCTCGTCCACCGCCACGATGATCTTCCCCACCCCCTGGTTGAACGAGCTGGCGGCGTGCAGTGCCCGCCATACCTGCGACTCGTTGCGGGTCTTGTCGAAGCTGATGACGATGAGCTTGCGTAGGTTGGTGAGCGGCTCGTGCATCGTCACCTTGGAGACACTGCTGATCGACAGGGTCTTCTTCAGGAAATCCAGGAACAGGGGTTCGTACCCGAGCTTCTTGATCATCGACGACTCGCTGGGAGTCACCTGGCTGATAAAGCTGACCAGCACGGCGTCCCGCCGGCGGGTGATGGCCGTCACCTCGAGGAAGGGGTTGAGCTGGCGGGGATGCATATAGCCGTGGGACTCGCCGAAGGGGCCCTCGGGTTCGAAAAAATCGGTGTCGATGTACCCCTCGATGACGATCTCGGCTTCGGCCGGCACCGCCAGATCCACGGTCTTGCACTTCACCACCCGGATGGGCGCCCCCACCAGCCCCCCGGCCACCCCCAGCTCATCGAGGCCGTAGGGCACCTTCTGCACCGCGGCGTAGGAGACCGCGGGCGGGCCGCCGATCACCAGCGCGGCCGGCAGTTTCTCGCCCCGAGCCCGGGCCTTCTCCCAGTGCACGTAGATGTCCTGGCCCAGGCCGCAGGGGAACACCCCGACCTTCCGGGGTTGTTTGAGCTGCCCCCGGTAGTTGCCGATGTTCTGGATGCCGGTTTCCGGATCGGCTGAGAACCAGTGGCTGCAGGTGGTGTAGGGTGCGTTGTCGAAGCCCGGCGTGGAGATTGGCACCGGCAGCGACCCCACGCCCCGGGCGTCCGACTCAAGTTCGCTGCCGGTGATGACCAGTTCCTGGCAGGCCCCCCGGTCGACCAGCACCGGCGCGATCGGCCCTGCTTTGGCACGCTCCCACCTAGGGCCCAGTTCTTCGACCGAGTCGACGCCGACACCGGTCAGGTACACCGCCTCGTTGGCCGCCATGACGCCGATGACCACCGGGATGTCGTACTCCCTGCCTGCGGAATCGATCGGCCTCTCGAAGTACCACGCCTTCCGCTCCGCCGGTTCAATGCCGCCGCGGTACTGCCAGCGGACCAGGGGGTGCATCTCGGTGTCTTTGTTGATGGGGCGCGCGACCCGCCGCAGCAGTCCCTTCTCTTCCAGGTGGCGCAGATGGTCCCTCAGGTCCGGGTACTGCCGCGGGACGGCCTGGCTGGGCTTTGGGGTCTCGCGGTAGACGTTCGAAGCGCTCATGATGGCTCTCTTTCGGGTGACGAGTCGCAAACGGCTCGGTTGCGGACGGACCCACGGGAGGCGCCGGTGCGGTCACTCCATTGGGGGTGTCCCCCCCGCAGTCTAAGCAAGCAGAGTGCCACACCTGTTCCGGCCCCCCCGCGTGGTTCGCAATGCCCGCCACTTCCAAGACTGCAAGGCGGGATTCCGTCACTGGAAGCACCCCTTCCGCATCTCCCCCGGGGCCGGGAGTGTCGCGGACCGCGACGGGGCCAGTGACCCCGGGGAGGTTAGAAGATCCCGCTATGCAGCGGGACGTTCAGTGCCTGGACGAAGACCCCGTAGATCACCGCCAGGATCGAAGCGGCCATGGCCAGGGACGTTCGCCAGGATTCCTTCGACTGGAAACGCAGGAACAGCAGCACGTACAGGAAGATGCTGGGGAGGAACCCGATGAGGTAGGTGACAGCGGTCAGGGCCAGCAAGGATCCCATGATCTTGAACTCGGTCCTCCGATGCGCCGTCGTTTGATCTGTGTCCTCGTCTTCCCAGTTCCCCGGGAACGACTCCAGGGGAATCGACTCCGCTTTCTGGGGCCGGCGTCGAAACCGGGGCACGAAGACCGTGGCCGCCACCCCCAGGAAAAGACACGAGGTGAGCACGCCCACGGCCAGGGGAATGAGTCGGGCCGGCGCGCGATAGCCGGTCGCCGTGACCGTCATCGCGAGGACCACGAGCAGGATGAACAGGGTCAGGAGTCGTTCTTCAAGCTTCGCCGACAAGTTTTCTTCTCCGCTGTCTGTAGGTCTTGACGTAGGGTGCGAACACAATGACCGCGGTCAGCACCAGCAAGGCGAGGGAGATCGGCCGGGTCACGAAGCCGGCGAGCCCCCGGTCGGTCATCAGGCTCTGGCGGAAGGAGGTCTCGGCCATGGCTCCCAGGAGCAGTCCCAGGATCAGGGCGATGCGCGAGTAGCCGAACTTGCGCAACTCGACGCCGAGGATGCCGAACAGAATCGTCACCACCACGTCGCCGAAGGAGTTGCGCAGGGCGAACGCACCGATCAGACACACGACGAAGATCGCCGGGCCGTACAGGGCGGGGCGGATGCGGGTGAGGATGGCTACCTTCTTGGCCAGGGACAGGCCGAACACGGCGGCCACCATGTGCGATCCCAGCAGGGCCACGATCAGCATGTACACCACGTCCAGGTTGGTGACGAAGATGTCCTGCCCTGTGTCCACCCCATGCAGGGTGAGGGCGCCGAGGAACACCGCCATGGCGCTGCTGCCGGGAATCCCGAACGCCAACGTCGGCAGCAGGGCGCCGCCCTCTTTGGCGTCGTTGGCGGCTTCGGGGGCGATCACCCCGCGCACGTCGCCCTTGCCGAACCCCTCGCTGTCCTTGCAGGTCTGCTTGGCCTGCATGTAGGCCATGAATCCAGCCACCGTGCCCCCCACCCCCGGGATGGCCCCGACGAAGGTGCCCACCGCCGAACTGCGCACCACCAGGGGCAGGTTGCGCAAGGTCACCTTGATCCCTTCCCACACCTGCCCGTCCTGGCTCTCCTCCAGGTCGGGTTCCATGATGGTCTTTTGTTCCACCAGGAGATCGGTGATCTCGGCCACGGCCAACAGTCCGAAAATCGCGGGTACCACGGCGATACCGTCCCACAGGTACTCGATGCCGAAGGTGTAACGAAGCACCGACGTCAGCGGGTCGTAGCCGATGAACGAGAGCATGACGCCGAGCCCTCCGGCCGCCAGTCCCTTGAGCAGGGTCCCCTCTCCGACCACCGCGATGACGCACAGCCCAAGCAGCGCCATCATGAAGAACTCCTGGTAGGAGAAGGCCATGACGACGCGACTTAACACCGGGATCATCAGAAAGGTGATCAGCAGGCCGATCACCCCTCCCAGGGTGGAGGCGGTGGCGGCGGCGGCCAGTGCGATGCCCGCCTGGCCCTTCCGGGCCATGGGGTAACCGTCGATGATCGTCGCGGCGTTGGGTGGCTCGCCGGGGGTGTTGATGAGAATCGCCGGGATGGCCCCCCCGTAGGTGGAGGCGCCGTAGGCCGAAGCGAGCCACAGCATGGCCGGTACCGGGTCCATGCCGAACGTCATGGGGATCAGCACGACGATGGCGGTGGTGCCGCTCAGGCCGGGAATCGCCCCGAATACCATGCCGATGACACTGCCCGAGAGCAGGTAGAAGACCCCGGGCCAGCCGAGCATTGCTCCGAAGGTTGCTGCAAAGAGTTCGAAATCAAACATGCGGCACCTTCATGAGGGTTCCGTTCTCACCGAGCGGGGCCCTGACGACGTGGGCGGGGCCCCGGTCCAGTGCTGTTACTGGATGTACTTTTTCAGCAGCGGGCGCAGCTCCTCATAGCGGGTCAGCACGGCCTTCAGGCCGGCTTCGGTTTCTTCTGCGTTCAGGGCGACCACCGGGCGTTTGGATTTCTTCGACCACGCCACGAACTCCTCGTCATGCATGGCCTTCCACAGCAGGTCTTTCAGGTACTGGGTCCGGTCGGGGGCGATCCCCGGCGCCGCCCCGATGGAGCGCCAGGCGGCGACGAGTTCGTCCAGTTGCGGGTAGCCGGCCTCGGTGGCTGTGGGCACTTCGGGGATCTCCGGGTTGCGCTGTTTGTCGCCGAGCAGCAGCACCGGGATGAAGTCGCCTTTGAGGACGTGCTTGCGCATGGTGCCGTAGCTCAAGATCATCGCGTCGCCGTCGCCGCGCATGGCCGCGAGGATGGACTCCTTGCTGTTCTTGTGGCCGGTGATGTACTTGGCCCTGATGCCCAGGGTTTCCAGGGTGATCGGTGCCGCGATCTCCGGGCCGGTGAACCCGGTCAGGGTGATGCGCACCACGTCCGCGGCCTGCAGGTCCTTGAGGGTGCGGAACGTGGACGTCTTCGAGATCGCCAGGAGCATGGGTTCACGCAGCACGGTGCCTAGCCAGGTGACCTTGCGAGCGTCGTACTTCTTGTCGAGGAACATCTGTGGAACGTAGAGCCCCGGCATGGGCCAGATGCCGATGGTGTAGCCGTCGGGGTCGGCGTTGTAGACCATGCTGGCGGCCTGTTGGGACGCCGAGCCCGGGTGGTTCTCCACCACCACGTGGACGCCGTCGGGTAGGAACTTCTCCATCGACTGGGCGATGGCCCGGGAGTAGATGTCGAACCCGCCCCCTGGCTTGAAGCCGACGATCCAGTGGATGTTCTTGTCGGGGAACGCGGCCGCGGCGGCCCCCCCCAGGCACATCGACAGCACCAAACCGATTCCGGCGACCACTGACATGCGCTTCCCCATCGCTGTCTCCTTTCCGGCGGAGTCCGCCACTGCTTCTCCGATACCGGCGACCGACGGTACGGCCGGCCGGCGTCCTGCTATACCTTGACCTTGCGTTGGGCCAGTTTATCGCCGGTGAGGTGGTGTTTGCCCTGCACAGCCAACTCCGCTTCCTCTTCCAGTTCCGTATCCCACTGCCCGAGGGAGTAGCCATACCAAGGGTACTTGGGGCGCACCTCCGGCAAACCCAGTTCCTTCCATATCTCCAGTGCCCGTTCCATGTACGGCTGCTTGGGCAGGGAGACCGGTGGGAACGGCGTCTTCAGTGTGGCGTTGACCAACAGACAGCTGTCGGTGGCTTCTTCATGGTATTGGACTCGCTCCTCCGTAGTCCCGCCCATGTAGTGGAACGGGGGCGCGTGGCCCTTCTCGCGGCCGTGCAGGATCTGCATGTCTTCGTGGGGTTTGCAGCGGTAGCTGATCGCCCACAGCACCGCATCCATGTCGGTGATGTCGATGTCCGCGTCCACGGCGATCACCAGTTTGCCGACCCCCTGGTGGAAGGTGGTGACGGCGGAGAGCGCCCGCCACACCTCGGGCTGCGAGGGGTTCTTCATCTTGATCACGATGACCTTGCGCAGGTTGGTCATCGGCTCGTGCATGTTGACCGCGACCACGCTCGACAAGCCCACGGAGTCCCGGATGAAGCCCAGCAACATGGGCTCGTAGCCCAGTTTTTTGATGACGCTGCTCTCGCTGGGGGTGACCTGGCTGATGAAGGACAGGTAGATCATGTCCTTGCGGTGGGTGATGGCCGTCACCTCCAGGAACGGACTCAGTTCCCTGGGGTGCATGTGGCCGTGGGATTCCCCGAACGGGCCTTCCGGTTCGAGCCAGTCGGGGTTGACCCGACCCTCGATCACCAGCTCTGCATAGGCGGGAACCTCGATGTCCACCGTCTTGCACCTTACTAGGGGGATCGGTTCGCCCAACAGCCCTCCGGCTACCGCCAGTTCATCCACTCCGTAGGGGACTTTTTGGACCGCGGCGTAGGAGACCGCCGGCGGTGGGCCGATGACCAGGGCCGCGTCCATCGGCACGCCCTTCTTCCGGCATTTGTCCAGGTGCAAGGTGAAGTGCTGCCCTCCCTGGTTGTAGCAACCCACTTTGCGGGACCCCTTGATCTGCCCGCGATAGTTGCCGACGTTGCGGATTCCCGTGTCGATGTCTTTGGTGATCCAGTGGGAACAGGTGGAGTAGGGGGCGTTGTCGAAGCCGGGGGTGGAGATGGGTATGGGGATCGCGTCGAGACCCTCTCCGGCGGCGTCCAAGGCGTCCCCGGTGAGCACCACCTCGTGCACCGGTCCGCTGTCCACCAGGACCGCTTCGATGGGATTCGACAGGGCCTGTTTCCACCGGGCTGGAACCTCGGAGAGTTCACACTGCATGCCCACGGCATAGATCGCCGGGTTTGAGGCGAGAACCCCGACGGCCACCGGGTGCTGGTAGCGTTTCCCTGAGGAGTCGATCACGTTTTCGAACAGAAAACCCTTGCGCTGATTTTCGGGCAGGTCGCTGCGGAACTGCCACCGGACCAGGGGGTGCAACTCTGTGTCCTTGTTGATGGGCCTCGTGACCCGCACCAGCCGTCCTTCGGCGTCTAGCCGCTCCAGGTGGGCCCGCAGATCGTTTGGGTCTGTCATGGTCGTCTCCGGTGACACGGTCTATTCCCGCGGAACAGGAACCGTCCTCCTGGTCTTCCCTCAGCCTCTCCCCCCGATGGCGCGGTTCGGCGTGCGACAGGTCGTTCCCAGGGCTGTTGCGGCGGCATAGAACACATATTGAAGATGATTTGGTTTTGACGGTGAGTTCCAGAGATATCGAGAAGACGGGGTCCAACCGTCCTCTATTGTTGTTGTCAAACGTGAACAATCTGATGGGTGGCACTGCAACGATTGGGCCAAACGCTATTTGTGTGCTGCGTGTGGGGTGTGTCCCAGGTTGGTCTCCGTTCGTTTTCACAAATGCAAAACGGCCTTGCACTCCTGGGACGGTACTCCGACCCGTGCGTCTGCTGAGACCCCCGTCTGCCCGGCGGCGGTCACCCCCGGCGGCGGTTCCGGAAGGTCTAAAGAGGCTGGTCTCGCGGCGGGTGAGTCGAGGGTGCACGGGCGCGTCCTCGGCCAATTGGCACATTGTTTGCTACCCGCATGGATGCGAGCCGTGGCCCATGTCCGCCATACACAAGCACCCCAGCGCGCCCCGAGTGACCCTCTGCCGGCCGGCAAAGACAACATCATCGGGCGGACCGAGCGGGACCTCGTGGTCTTGCTGTGCGGCGGCCTTGAGCGAGGGCTATCGAGAGCCCTGGAATGAACCCTAACGTGCCGATCCGGAGGTCGTGGGCTGTGCGGGAGTGCCTGTGCAGCAGCAGAGCGGTGGCTGCGTCTGGAGGATGAGATCCCTTTTGGGTGATGTAGGGGAGGCGTTTCCCGCGCCGTTTGACAGACCCGAGTCCCGCCTCCAGAAAGAAGCCGGCGCCCAATGGGGGGCGCAGCCAGCCCCTGGGTACTACCCCACCCACCTTCTGCCGTTCGGCAAGAAAGCGATGTTCTTCCATGCTGCCACTCGATGAAACCCGCCGTGAACTGACCCTCGCCAATCACATCCTGGCCAAGCAAGGGCTGTTGTTGGGGCTCGGTCACATCAGCACCCGCCACCCGGTTGACCCGGGCCGTTTTATCCTGGCCCGGGCGCTGTCGCCCAATCTGGTCGACATAGGCGACCTGCACGAGTTCGATCTCGACGGCAGGTTGCTAGACGGCAGCGACATCCAGGCGTACGGCGAACGGGTCATACACGCCGCGGTCTACGCAAGCCGGCCCGACGTCACGGCGGTCTGCCACTGCCACCCGATCGAGTTGCTCCCGTTCTGCAACGTCGGTGTCCCGCCCAAGCCGGTCACCCATGTCGGCGGCATGCTGGGAGAGACGTAAGCGCCCTATGAACCCCATCTTCTCAGCGCGGCCCGCTGCTGCCATGCTCC
>JARGFW010000244.1 GCA_029211085.1 Deferrisomatales bacterium
GTCAAGCAGATCCGCGCCCAGATCGAGGAGACCACCTCCGACTACGACCGCGAGAAGCTCCAGGAGCGCCTGGCCAAGCTGGTGGGCGGCGTGGCAGTGATCAACGTGGGTGCGGCCACCGAAGCCGAGATGAAGGAGAAGAAGGCCCGCGTGGAAGACGCCCTGCACGCCACCCGCGCCGCGGTGGAAGAGGGCATCGTCCCCGGAGGCGGCGTGGCCCTGCTGCGTTGCGCGCCGGCCCTGGCCAAGATGACCCTGTCCGAAGGCCAGACCTTCGGCGTCAAGATCCTCAAGCGCGCCCTGGAAGAGCCCCTGCGCCAGATCGTGTCCAACGCCGGCATGGAGCCGTCGGTGGTGGCCAACGAGGTGCGGGGCAAGAAGGGCGCCCAGGGCTTCGATGCCTACGGCGAGAAGTACGTGGACATGATCAAGGCGGGGATCATCGACCCCACCAAGGTGACCCGCGCCGCGCTGCAGAACGCGGCCAGCGTCGCCGGTCTGTTGCTCACCACCGAGTGCATGATCGCCGAGGCGCCCAAGGACGACGAGCCGGCCATGCCGGGCGGCGGCATGGGCGACATGGGCGGCATGGGCGGCATGGGCGGCATGGGCGGCATGATGTAGAGCCCGGCACCTAGTAGGACCGAAAAGGGCTGCTCCGTCACCGGAGCAGCCCTTTTTCTTACCTCTCCCCCACCGCTCCCCGCACCGCGGCGTCGAGTTCGGCGATCGAGAACGGCTTGTTCAGGTAGGTGCAGATGCCCTTGGCCGCGGCGATCTCGGGGGTCACGGAGTGGCTGAAACCGCTGCACAGGATCACCGGCAGGCCGGGGCGCAGGGTCAGCATGCGCTCGGCCAGGGAGAGGCCCGTGAGCCGCGGCATGGTCTGGTCGGTGACCACCACGTCGAACGCCCCCGGATCGCGGGCGAACAGGGCCAAGGCGTCCTCGCTGCTGGTCAGGGCCGTCACCTGGTAGCCGCCGCGGCCCAGTGCCTGGCCGATGAAGTCCACCACGATCTGCTCGTCGTCCACCAGCAACACCCGGCCCCGACCGGGCTGGCGCACCGCCGGCTGGGAGGACCGGGTATAGCTGGCCCCCTGGTGGACCCTGGGCAGCAGCACCTGGAACCGCGTACCCTCCCCGACAACGCTCTCCACCCGCACCGCCCCCCCCAGGTCGCTGACTACCCCGTGCACCATCGCGAGCCCCATGCCGCTGCCCTCCCCCACCTCCTTGGTGGTGAAGAACGGCTCGAAGATGCGCCCGCGGATCGCCTCCGGGATGCCGCCGCCGGTGTCTCGCACGGTCAGTGATACATGGGGGCCGGCCTGCAGGCGCAGATCCTGCCGTACATCCTCCGGGGCCAACAGCACCGACTCCAACTCCACCTCCAGCAAGCCGCCGCCCACCGCTTCCAGGGCGTGGGCGGCGTTGGTGCACAGGTTCATCACCACCTGATGGATGTGGCTGGGGTTGGCCTCCACCCAGGTGTCCCGCTCCTCGAGCCGGGTGCGGATCTCGATGGTCGTTGGCAGCGATGCCCGCAGCAACTGCACCGTCTCGGCCACCACCAACGTCGCATTCAGAGGCGCCACCTCGACACCGGCGTCGCGGCTAAATGCCATGATCTGCTGCACCAGGGCCCGGGCGCGCTCGGCGCTCAGCAGCACGTGCTTTAGATTGCGGCGGGTCGCGGAGCCCTCCTCCAGATCATCCATGGCCATCTCGGTGTAGCCGATGATCGGCCCCAGGGCGTTGTTGAAGTCGTGGGCGATGCCGCCGGCCAGGGTGCCGATTGCCTCCAGCTTCTGGGCCTGCTGCAGCTGAAACTGCAGCTTGCGCTGCTCCTCTGCGGCGGTCTGCGCGGCGGTCACGTCCCGCAACACCGCATGCAGCAGGCGCTTCTTCGCCACGGGGATCAGCGTTAGAAACACCTCGGCATGGAAGGTGGCGCCGTCCCACCGCTTGTGCAGCAACTGGAAGCGCCGGCGGCCGGTACGGAGGGCCTCCCGCACCAGGGCCAACACCTTGTCAATGGAGGGCTGGCCGGCGGGCTGGTGCTCCGGCGTCAGGTCCGCCGGGCGCAGGGAGAGAAACCCCTCCTTGCTGGGGCAACCGAACAGCTCTAGACACGCCTCGTTGCAGTCGATGATACGGTCGCGGTCTATCACCAGAGTGGCATCGGCGGACTTTTCGAACAGCGAGCGATAGCGCCGTTCGCTCTCCATCTGGAGCTGTTCAGCCCGGCGCTTGGAGGCGAGCGCAGCGGCCAGTTGGTCGATGGTCTTGTTGGTGACCGCCTTGAGGTGGCGCAGGATCTCCTCGGGAGAATCCCCCTGGATGCGGGCGGAGAGATCTCCTGAAGCCACTCGGTTGAGCACATCGAAATGCTCGGCCAGCCCCGTGGCGAGCCCGTCCCGCCGTACCGTGGGGCCCCCGCCGGCCAGGCGCCCCAGAGCAGCGGAGAGGTCCGCCAGCTCGGTGTCGGTGAGCGGGAGTGGGCCGTGCTGGGCGGGTTCTGGAGGCATCGCGGGTTCCTTCGAACTCGGTTCAACCCTGGCTGCGGCCGAAGGTGGGGCGGCCCCCGCGAGTCTCCAGGAGATCTCTCCGCCGACGTCCCCGGGGCCTTCACCACCACCTCGGCACCGGGTGAGGGACACCCTCGGACGGCGGTCGCGGGAGGCAACCAAACGATATTTTACTTAGTCGGCCACAGCACCCCCAAACATGAGCCGGCACGCCGATCCAAGGCCGGCCACGGGGGCAGACACCGGATCGGCACACCTTGCCTCTGAGGCACATCCCTCCCCGGGGCCGGGCGGTCTATTGTGCAGGAAAGAACTTGTCAGCAACGCTGCAGCAGACACACGTGCTTGCCGATCAAGAACCCCACGCACTCCGTCCCTCACCGCTGGCAACCAGCGCAACCGGATGCCGTTGCCCCAGCTGCCACGCTCCGCGTCGCCGTGCCGCGGCACCGGAGGGGTGCGGGGGGCCAGCGCCGGTTGGACAGCAGGTCGCACGAAAGCAAGGACACGGCATACCACAGCGACGACGCCGGCTCGAAGACCCCGCGTGCGCGGAGCAGCGAACCCCGGTGACTCCTGACACGGAACAGCGTTGCGAAGGACCGCAGCGGCGCCGCCCTTGGGGCCGCAGATCGTGCCCAGGGGTCGCGTTTCCACCCCGAACCAACGGAGAACCGAGATGGCCGGGATTCTGGTAGTCGACGACGAAGAGGACATGCGCTCGATGCTCACCCAGATGCTCGAGCGGGCCGGGCACCAGGTGACCACCGCCACGGACGGCCAGGAGGCGATCGAGGCGTTTCGCGCGGCGCCCCCAGACGTACTGTTGATCGACGTCCTGATGCCCATCAAAGGCGGGCTGGTGGCGATCTCCGAGATTCGCAAGGGGGCGCCCACGGCGCGGATCATCGCCATGTCCGGAGGGGGGCGCAACGGCAAGCTCAACTTCCTGTCCACCGCCCAGACCTTTCCCGGGGTGCGCACGGTGCGCAAACCGTTCCGCCGCCAGCAACTGCTGGCGCTGGTGGGCGAGGTGCTGTCCCAGGACGCGTAGCACCGCCGCCCCCGTCCAGACCCCGGGACACCTTGACGGTTTCGGGTCCGACCCCTAGTATCCCGCCCAGCCGCCGGACACACCCTGGGCGGACCCACCCCAACACCGGGGAGGGCTCGGTGAACCCCGACCCGCCTGTCGACCGCGCCGCGCGACTGCGCTACCTGGAGCTAACCCCAGCCGACCGCGAGCAGCTCACGGGTCTGGCGGCGATCCTGCTGCCGCACCTGGACGAGGTGCTGGAACACTGGCACGGGTTCCTGCGGGGTCACGCCTCCACCGCACCCCTGTTGGCCAACCCCGGCACCCGCGGGCACCTCAGGGAGGCCCAGCACAGGTACTTCCTCTCCCTGCTCACCACCGCAACCGACGACGCCTACTTCTCCGAACGGGCCCAGGTGGGGCGGACGCACCACCGGGTGGGGCTGGCGCCGTTCTGGTACCTGGGGGCGTACCGCAAGCTCGTGGCCCTGGTACGGCAGAAGTTGCGCGCCCTGGGGCACGGGGCAGACACCGTGGCCGGCTGGTCCGCCGCCCTGGAGAAAGTGGTGACCCTGGACCTGGCCGTGGCACTGGACGCCTATCAGGAGCAGGAACGGGAGACGCTGCTCCGCAGCCATCGGGAACTCGAGCGCCAGATGCAGCAGGCCCGGGAGTCGGGTCGCCTCAAAGAGGAGTTCCTGGAACGCATCTCCCACCAACTGCGCTCACCCCTGCACGCCATGCTCGGCTTTGCCGATCTGGTGGCCGACGGCATCCAGGGGCCGGTCACCGCGGGCCAGCGCGACAGCCTGGCCAAGGTGCGGGTGCACGGCGAGCACCTGGTGGGCATGGTGGACCAACTCATCGACGCCGCAACACTGGCGGCCGCGGCTGTACCCGATCCGCAACCCTTCGACCCAACCTCCCTGCTGGCCGAGGCGGCCGCGGGTGCCGGCGACGCCGCAGCCCTCAAGAAGATCCGGTTCACCTGCGCCCTCCCCGGGTCTCTTCCCCAGGTACTGGGGGATCGCCGGGGCACCGCGGTGGCGGTGCGCCAACTGCTGGACAACGCGGTCCGTTTCACCACCACCGGGGACGTGGAGATGCGCGTCCTGCGGCAGCGGGAGCGGCTGCGCATCGTGGTGCGAGACAGCGGCCCGGGCATCCCCGCCGGCGAGAGTGAGCGCATCTTCGAACCGTTGCATCGGACGGCGGGCGGCGACCGGCACGACCAGGGTCCCGGCCTGGGGCTGGCCCTGGCGCGGGAAGCCATCGTGCGCAACGGTGGCACCCTGGACTTGGAACGCACCGACGCCACCGGCAGCACCTTTGCCGTGGAACTCCCCCTGGCTCCCGGCTCGGCTCCGTGAGGGTCGCCCCGGCGCGGCCCGCAGGCCGCATGCCCCGTACCGGCCCCTGCCTTCCCCGGCGCGGCAATGCCTTCACCCGCTGGCTGGGCCGCAGCACCCTGGCCGTCTTTGGGTGGCGGGTGCACGGCCAGCTCCCCGACCGGCCCCGGCTGGTGGTGGTGGCAGCACCCCACACGTCGAACTGGGACTTCGTGCTGGCCATGGCGACGACGTTCGCCTTGGGTGTGGAGATCCGCTGGCTGGGCAAGCACAGCCTGTTTCGCCCGCCAGCGGGGCTCCTGATGCGCTGGCTCGGCGGCATCCCCGTAGATCGGGGGGTACGCAGCGGAGTGGTAACCCAGTCCGCCGCGGCACTCCGCTCCCAGGAGCAGATGGTGCTGTGCGTCGCCCCGGAGGGCACCCGCAGCGGAGCGCGCCGGTGGAAGACCGGCTTCTACCACATCGCCCGGGAGGCCGGCGTGCCGATCTGCCTGTGCACCCTGCACTACCCCCGGCGCACTCTCGGGATCGGCCCCGTCCTCATCCCGGGCGACGACACGGAAGCGGACATTACCGCCATACGCGATTTCTACCGCCCGTTTCGCGGCCGCCGATGAACACCGACCGTTCCCCGATCCCTGCCACCGCGGACCTGGTGGTGGTGGGCGGCGGAATCGCGGCCCTGTCGGCCGCCCTGGAAGCCCGCCGCCTCGGTCTCGCCGTGGTGTTGGCATGCAAGGGCAAGGCGGGGCGCAGCGGCAACTCCATGGTCGCCGCGGGGAACTTCTCGTTGCGCCGGGGGCAACGGAGGGACGCGACCTTCGCGGCGGACATCCGGGAGGGCGGCCGGGGGATCTGTGACCCGGCCCTGGTGAAACGGTTCACCGCCGAGGCTGCCTCGGCGGCAGGCTTCCTGGAGTCGGCCGGGGTACGCCTGTGCCGGCAGGGCGAGCGCCTGGCCTGGAAGCGCATCCCGGGTCACTCCCTGCCCCGCTCCGTCTCCGCCGAGGCAGCCGCCTACCCCCGGACCGTCGCGGGCCTGTCCATCACCGAGCCCTTGCGCGCGGCCGCGGCAGGGGCCGGGGTTTGTATCCTGGACGACACTCCGGTAATCGACCTGCTGGTTCGGGACGGTGCAGTGGGCGGAGTTGCGGTCGCCCCGGCGGGAGCCGCGCCCGGCACCCTCCGCACCGGGAACGTGGTGCTCGCCACCGGCGGATACGCGGGACTGTTCGCCCCCTCCAGCAACACCTCCGACACCACCGGCGACGGCCTCGCCCTGGCCTACCGGGCGGGGGCGAGCCTGCGCGACCTGGAGTTCGTCCAGTTTCACCCCCTGATGGCGCTGCACCCCATCCGGGGGATCCTGCCCACCACCCTGTTCGACGACGGAGCCGTGGTGCGAAACCGGCTGGGCGAGCGCTTCTTGCTCCGTAAGACGGGGATGGAGGACCGGGAGACCCCCAGGGATCTCATGGCCCGCGCCATCGTGGAGGAGGTGCGGGAGGGCCGCGGGGTCCACGGCGGAGTCCTGCTCGACCTCTCGGAGGTGCCGGAAGAGGTGGGGCGCACCCAGTTCGGGCGACTCTGGCAGGCGCTGCACCGCCGGGGCTGCGACCCCGCCAGGGAGCCGGTCTTGGTCGGCGCGGCCGCCCATTTCTCCATGGGAGGCCTGTGGGTCGACGCCACCTGCGCCACCGACATCGCCGGTCTCTACGCCGCCGGGGAAGTCGCCGGCGGCCTCCACGGCGCCAACCGCCTCGGGGGGAACGCCCTCACCGAGGCCGTCGTCATGGGGCGGGTCGCCGCCCGCAGTGCCACCCAAGCGGCCCGGAGCCTCCCTTCCACGCTCCCCGCCCCCCGGACCCCGCCGATCCTCGATCCCGCCGGGGGGCGCAACGTCCGACGGCAGCTGGGTCAGATTTTGTGGCGATGCGCGGGGGTGACCCGCTCCGCCACCGGGCTGAGGGACGGCCGGGGTGAGATCGGGGAACTGGCCGCGCGGGTCGGGGTCACCTCCCGGGGCACCGGGACCCGGGCCTGGAGTGGAGCCGAAGGGGCCATCGCCGTCGCCCGCCTCCTGGTGGAGGCCGCCACCCGGCGCGAGGAGTCGCGGGGGGCTCACGCCCGGCTCGATTTCCCCGCGCCCCGGGACCCGTGGCGCGGGAGCCTGCGGGTGCGCCGCTGCCCCGGCGAGCCCGCAGCCACCTTCACCTTCGTCCCCGCCCCGGACGCCTGTGACACCTGAGCCGCTGCGTTGGGCGGCGGCGGATGATATGCTGACTCGCGCGGGCAGGCAGACGGCCCGTGCACCCCGCGCTACACAGGAGGCTCATCATGAAGGTCGTGGCGTTTAACGGCAGTCCCCGCCAGGGAGGCAACACCGAGCACCTGATCCGCGCGGTGTTCGCACCCCTGGAGGCAGAGGGCATCGAGACCGAGCTGGTGCAACTGGGCGGCAAGCCCCTGCGCGGGTGCATCGCCTGCATGAAGTGCCGGGAACGCCAGGATGGCCGCTGCGCCATCGACAGCGACCTGGGCAACGAGTGCATCGCCAAGATGTGCGCGGCCGACGGCATTCTGCTCGGCTCCCCCACCTACTTCACCGACGTCACGGCCGAGATGAAGGCCCTGATCGACCGCTCCGGCTACGTGGCCCTGGGCAACGGAGGCCTGTTCCGGCGCAAGGTGGGCGCGGCGGTGGTGGCCGCGCGGCGGGGCGGCGCTACCCACGCCTTCGACACCCTGAACCACCTGTTCCTGATCAACCAGATGGTCATCCCCGGCGCCACCTACTGGAACCTGGGCTACGGCCTGCACCCGGGCGACGTGGAGGAAGACCCCGAGGGGCTCGC